>JAICFA010000084.1 GCA_025923935.1 Candidatus Krumholzibacteriia bacterium | reverse complement strand
ACGGCACCGGTGAAGGCACCACGGTCATGACCGAAGAGCTCGCTTTCGAGAATGCCGGGGGCGAGTGCCGCGCAGTTCACGGACACGAAGGCGGCATGCGAGCGCGGGCTGAAGCGATGGAGATTGCGCGCGAGCACTTCCTTGCCGACACCGCTGTCGCCGGTGATGAGAACGCTGACGCTGGAATCGGCGAGGGTGAGCACGAGGTCGCGCAGGCGCTGTGCTGCGGACGACGTGCCGACGATGGGCGGATCGAAGCGATCGTGGGGCGATCTCACGCGTGCCAGCATCGGCAAGCGAAGTGCCACGCGCGGCGCGGGAAAGGCAAGTTCGTGTTTGACCGGAAGTTTGGAGGTGCGCGCGGGTCTTGCTCTCAAGCAGCGCGTGCTACGCGAAGTTGGGAGCTGTCACAATAAGTCAGCTTGGTAGCACGTAGCCACGTGGGCGCTTGCGCAGCATGCGCTCCGCGCGTGTTCTGTCGACCAACCGACAGCGTTGCTGCGTCAGCGCGACGGCGCTTCGTCGACGACGCCGTAACCGGTGGCCGTCAACGGTGTGGACTTCTTGGGCCGCGTGTTGACATCGGTGTCGAAGATGTCACCCACCACCCACACGCGCGCGCCGGCGTACTCGGCCAGCGCGGAGGCCAGGTCGCCGTGGATCCAATAGCGGGTACCGTTGTCGGCGGTGACCACGACCTGTCCGTCTTCGATGCCGGCGATGCCGAGAATGGGCTGCTTGCCGTCCGCGAGCGGCAGGAGTTCGAAACGTGTCGCGGACAGGCGCGGGAGGTTCTGATCGACGAAGGGGAGCACGTCGCCTTCCACAGCACAGCGCATGTCGGCGAGCGCTTTCAGCTGCGCCAGGATGGACGCGTCCTTGGAATCGAGTGCAACGGATTCGGTGCTGTCGATCTCGAGCACCGCGGTGGTGAAGGGGGTGCTGCCGCGCAGCGACAGCGTGCCTTCGATGCGGACGCGCTCGCCCGCCGCGACGCCGTCCAGCGATTGTACCGGGCGCGTCTTGCCGTTACACCCGGCGAGGACGCACGCCAGCACCGCCGCAGCTATGCACACCTGGCTTTTTCGCACGGCGTCACTGCACGCGCACGATCGCGTTGCGCAGCCGGATGCCCGGCGTTTGTTCGACGAACATGAACTCGGTGTCGACGCCCAGCGTTCCATTATAGAGATAGTAATCGCCGGATGAGCGCCGGACGGTTCCGTCGGAATCGACCCCGATGAGTCCGTTCGCTGGAATGATCGACCCGTAGTCGTCGAGATCGATCGACGTGTAGTTGAAGCGCGGGTCGCTGGTGATTCCCTTCCCGCTCACATAGAGCGCAGCCAAGAACTCGGCGACCAGGTCGTAGAAGCCTCGGCCGGTGGCGCTTTCGACGCAGGGACGACCTTGGCAGCGACTCTGCACGATGTCCTTCAGAATGTCGGTGCCGTAGCGATCGACCATGAGCTGCAAGAAGAGATAGATGCCGCCGCGCTGCGACAGCGGTGCGGTGGCGTGCTCCAGCGAAATCGCAGCGGGATCCTGCATGTAAATGTCCGCGCGCCCCTGGTTGGCATCGTGGAATCCGTTCATCGACTCCGCCATGTGAGCCATGCCTTCCTCGAGCCACGTCACCTGTGTCGAACCGCCTTGACTGAAGATGCGATGCGAGAAGCTGATCATGTGCTCGTGCTCGTGCGCGGTGGTGCTGATGTTCTCGTCCGCGGTAAACGCGATGGGAAATGGATTGCCCCAATGCGACTGGGGATCGGCCGCGAGCAAGTAGAAGATCTCGGCGTGGTTGGTGGTCCCCGGCGGCACTTGTGCGGTGGTGTACAGATCGACGGACAGGAAGAACCCGGCGATGAAGCCACCGCTCCCGCCCGGCGTCAAACGGTTGACCACGGGCGTGATCAGGATGATTACTTTACCGTTTCCATCGACATCGGAATACCCGCCGAAGTAGTTGACGTTAGTCGCCTCGATGTTGTTGTCGAACGCTTGTCCAAGCTGCTGGAAATGGATCGGATCGAAGTTGTTGGCGGGATTCGCCAGGGTGTCGACGTCCGCGTACACGAGGCATTTGCTGCCCGAATATTTGAGATCCGCGGTAATGCGCTCGAAGCTGTTGGGGTCCAGCGCACTGCCGCTGGTCGTCGCCAGCACGTAGAACTGGCGAAACGGCGGCGCTGCAGCTTCCGCGCCGGCGGCGTCCGGCCGCGTCTTCTCCGGTGCGCCGATGCGCGCCGCGAGCTCTTGCGCCTGCTCCCAGCGCGCCGCGTCGAAGGTCTCGCGCAGCGTCATGTGCTGCGCGGCGGCTTGGCGCGTCGGGCCGAGAGCCGCGGACGCGGCGGCGGCGACGGCCGACGTTTGAATGGAGTAACCGTAGTCGTCGATATAGGGCGCGCTCGCGTTGGTGCCGTGCGGAATCACGAGGTATCGCGTGCCCGCGATTGGGTTCGGGAGCGAAAGCACGTTGCCCGTGCCCAATCCGCCGAACACAAAGAAGTCGCCGATGCCACGATTGACGGTCACCGTGGGCCCCTCATCGAAGCCGCCTTCGGTGGTGACGGTGATGGGACCGCTGGTCGCGTCTTGGTCCACCACGACCTCGAGCTGTGTTTCGGACCCCGCGAAGGCGGTCGACACGCCGAGCGGATTGGTGAACTTGACCTGGTTGGCGGACGGCGGCGTCGCGAAATTCGAGCCGTTGATGATGAGCGTGTCGCCCGGCGTCAAGTTGCTCGAGCTGATGGTCGTGACGACGGGCGGATCGGGTTGCGGCTCGACCGGGTTGCCGTCGTCGTCGCTGCAGGCAGCCCACGCAAAAAGTGCGCATACGGCCAGCGCCGTGCACCAAGAATCACGCAATCTCATGTAATTGTCCCCATTGGGTTGGAGGAATTCGCCGGCCGTCCGGGGCTCGCGCCGTAGAGGCAACACTAAGCCAAATCGGCCGTTACGGCAAGGCCTTTCCCGCCCTGCCGGGCACAAGACTTGCACGATGTCGACTGCTTACTCCTTTTACACGCTTAAGGTTTCCGAGCGAGTGTGGACGCGATGCACGACGCATACGGCATTCTCCTTATCGAAGCGAACGACTGGGACGCGGAGCAGATTCGCGCGTACGTGCGCAAGCTCTCGAAGCCGGTCAGGCTGCTGAAAGCGACCGACCTCGACGGCAGCGGGGTGCGGGTCGACGTCATCCTTCTCGGCTTCAATGACGCCGTATCCTTGCAAACCTCTCGTTCTACGTTAGAGAAAGCGCGGGCGGTCTCGCCGGGCGCGCAGCTCATCCTGTGCGTGCCGCGCGACACGGGCGATGCCGACCGCCGCGCGCTCGAGCTCAAGGCGCGCGCCTTCCTCTACAAACCGATCGACGAGAACACGTTCCACGAGTTGCTGGAGCAAACGCTCGCGTCGATCCACTTGCGGCGCGAGCGCCAGGAGCACGCGCGTGCTTCCAAGCGTTCGGTCAAAGTCGACGAGATCGTCGGAACGAGCGCGGCCATCAAGCGCGTGCTCGAGCTGATCGACCGGGTGGCGGAGAGCTCGTCGACGTCGGTCCTCTTGCTCGGGGAATCCGGCGTCGGAAAAAGTCTATTCGCACATACCATTCACGAGCGCGCGCGGGCATCGACGGGTCCGTTCATCGAGATCAACTGCGCCGCTCTGCCAACCAGTTTGTTGGAAAGCGAGCTGTTCGGCTACGAGCCGGGTGCGTTCACCGACGCGCGCGCGCAAAAGATCGGCCTCATCGAATTGGCCGACGGCGGCACCTTGTTCCTGGATGAAATTACCGAAATCGATCCCGTCACACAGGCCAAGCTGCTCAAGTTCCTCGACACGAAACGTTTCCGCCGCTTGGGTGGCGACCGCGAAATCGCGGTGGAAACCCGCGTCATCGCCGCCAGCAACCGCGAGATCAAGGACGAAGTGCGCGACGGTCGCTTCCGCGAAGACCTCTATTATCGACTCAACGTGGTGGAGATTCGCATTCCCTCGCTGCGCGAGCGGCGCGAGGACGTGGAGACCATCGCGAACCACTATTTGGAGTCGTACAAAAAGAAGTTCGGAAAGCCCGACTTGAAGGTCTCAGCCGCGGCGCGCACCATGATCCGCGACTATCCGTGGCCCGGCAACGTGCGCGAGCTCGTCAATGTGCTCGAGCGCGCGGTCTTACTGTGCACGGAGCCCATGATCGAGCCGCACCATCTCCCCATCGAGATGCCGACGGGCGCGCGCCGCGCCACCGCGGTGCGCCGCTCCGACGGCCGCATCGAGCTCGAGCTCCCCACCGGTGTGGTCACTCTGGACGAAGTCGAGCGCGCGCTCATCGAAGCTACACTCAAGCGTACGCGCGGCAACGTGTCCCGCGCGGCCGATCTCATGGGGACCAGCCGCGGCGCTTTGCGCAACAAACTCACGCGCTACAAGATCGAAGCGCGCTCCTTCCACCGTCCACCCTTCGTGTTGCAAGACT
Organism: Candidatus Krumholzibacteriia bacterium; assembly: GCA_025923935.1. Classification (GTDB taxonomy): domain Bacteria; phylum Krumholzibacteriota; class Krumholzibacteriia; order WVZY01; family JAKEHA01; genus JAKEHA01. The sequence continues at coordinate 6,672 of JAICFA010000084.1, read as the reverse complement.
GATGCGTTGCGCGCACCGGTGCATCTTGGTAGGATCGTCGCGATCCTGCTATGAGTCATCCAGCGCGCATTGTGGTTCGTGACGCCGATCCTCGCGACAGCGCCCACCTCGTCGACTTCAACCGCCGTCTCGCGCTGGAAAGCGAAGAGAAGATTCTCGACGCCGCCACCGTAACGGCCGGCGTGCGCCGCGGTTTTTCGCACCCCGAGCTGTGCCGTTACTTTGTCGCTGAAATCGAGGGGCAGGTGGTGGGCACCACCATGGTGACGGTCGAGCTCACCGACTGGCGCGACGGCGTGTTGTGGTGGCTGCAAAGCGTCTACGTCGAGCCCGAGTTCCGCCGGGCGGGTGTGTTTCGCGCGCTGTACCAGCACATCGCCGAACGCGCGCGGCAACATCCGGACGTACGCGGCTTGCGACTCTACGTCCACCACGAGAACCATCGCGCCATGCGCGTGTACGAAGCGATGGGGATGGCGAAAGCCGACTACCACTTCTACGAGCACGACTGGTCCGACGCCGTCCGCCCGCGCACCGAGGATTGACGTTGCCCCCTGCCCAGGTCACGGCGTCGCGCCGCAGCGTCGTCCAGCTGCTGCTCATCGTGTCCGGCTGGAGCTTTGTGCTGGCCGCCGCTTTCTTCAACACGCGCACCATCGAGCTCGCCGCGCGCGTGGCGCGAAGACTCTTTCACCGGCCGTTTCTGACCCCCGACGTGTGGCGGATTCACGACGCAATGCACGTCTACCTCCTTTTCGCGGCCATGCTGTTCTTGCTCGCGTGGCTGTGCGGACGCGTTCCCGCGCTCGATCGCTTCGTGCGGCGGCCGCTGGTGGAGAAGCTCACGCTCGCGTTTCTGATTGTCGCCGTGCCGCTCGTGGGGCTCGAAGCCGGCCTGCGGCCGTTTCTACCCGGGCACGAGAAAACGACCACACTTTTCATGAAGGACGACACACTGGGCTGGAAGCTCCGGCCCGGTGCCGTGGATCGTTGGGGCGACGTCGAGGTGCGCATCAACGAGCGCGGCTTCCGCGGGCCGAGCGTTCCCTACGAAAAGCCGCCACGCACGGCGCGCGTCCTCTACCTCGGTGACTCCGTCACCTTCGGCTATCGCGTCGCACGCTGGCAGGACACCTACCCGTTTGTCGCCGACTCGCTGTTCAAGTCGCTCAGCGCGTACCGCGTCGAAACCGTCAACCTCGCGGTCGAAGGCTATTCGCAGTGGCAGCAGGCCATTGTGCTCGAAGCGGAAGGCGACCGTTACCGGCCCGACCTGGTCGTCGTCGGCTTCGTCCTGAACGACGTTACCGAGATGTTCTACCTCGCGCGCTTTGGCGGTCCCGACGAGGGCTTTCAGCTGCGCCACTCCTACAGCTCGGCGTGGGATCGCGTACTGTCGAAAAGCGCCCTGGTGTATCAGATTCAGAACGTGACGCGCGAGATCAAGGCAAAGCGCAAGCTCGGGCAGGACGTACGCTTGGGTGCCGTCAAGCAGCAGGCGCTCGACGTCGAAACGCTCATGACGCATCCCGATCAGAACAACGTGAAGGTGGCGTGGGACATCGCGCTCGCCGACTTGCAGCGCATCGTCGACCACTGCGCGGCGCAAAACGTGGCGGTGCTGGTGGTCGCGTTTCCCTTCGCCGTGCAGCTCTCCGATCCCGAGGCGCTGTCGGCGCCGCAGCGCGTGCTCGCCGACTACACGCGCGCGCGCAACATCCCCATGGTCGACCTGCTCCCCGAGCTCGTCGCCCACGCGCGCTCTACCGGGCGCGGCGCTAACGACCTGTTCGTGGATCACGATCACTTGTCCGTCGAGGGCCACCGCGTCGTGGCCGAACTGCTCCACCCCAGAATTGCGGCGATACTATCCGCGCGCATGCAGGAGGCAGCACCATGAAGTGGACCGGAAGGCGTCAGAGTGGAAATGTCGAAGATCGCCGCGGCATGCGCCCCGGCCGCATGGCCGTGGGCGGTGGACTGGGCACCATCGTCGTGCTCATCATCGCCGCGCTGTTCGGCGCCGATCCCCGCGACCTTATCAAGAACGTTCCCCAGCAGCAGACCCAAGAAAACGTCCCGGTCGACCCCGCCCAGGAGCCGATGAGGGAGTTTGTCTCCGTCGTGCTCGCCGACACCGAAGAGATCTGGGGACAGATTTTCGCGCAGCAGGGCGCGACCTACCAGAAGCCGTGGATCGTGTTGTACAGCGAAGCGGTCGAGTCCGCGTGCGGTTTCGCCACCGCGGCCAGCGGCCCGTTCTATTGCCCGCCCGACCAGAAGGTGTACATCGATTTGTCGTTCTTCGACGAGCTCAAGTCGCGCTTCGGCGCCTCCGGCGATTTCGCCATCGCCTACGTAGTCGCGCACGAAATCGGCCATCACGTGCAGAACATGATGGGATTGACCGACCAGGTTCACAGCATGCAGGGACAGGTGAGCCAGGAGGAATACAATCAGATGTCGGTGCGCCTCGAGCTCCAGGCCGATTTCCTCGCCGGGGTATGGGCGCATCATGCGCAAACCCGCCTCAAGATCATCGAGCCCGGCGACATCGAGGAGGCCATGGGTGCGGCCGCGGCGGTGGGCGACGACCGCATCCAGAAGCAAACGCGCGGTACTGTCGTTCCCGACGCTTTCACGCATGGCACGTCGGCGCAGCGCGTCGCCTGGTTCAAGCGCGGTTTCCAAACCGGCGATCTCTCCCAGGGCGACACCTTCAACGTTCGTTACGACGAGCTCTAGTTGCTCAATCGTTGTCGCCACGATTCGTTGGATGTCACAGCGCGGCGTTCGAGGCGTGTCTGTACAATGTGCGCCGCTCGAACTTCGTCCAAGTCGATCCGGACCCGACGTCCGAACGGTGATCTGGGTCCGGATCGACCGTAGCAGGGTCCGTGCTTGTCAGGAATTTCTGCAAAGTAAGGCGCAGCTGTCGCGGAGAACCTCGGTTCCAGGGGGCCCTCGAGCAGGGACACAACTCGAGTCGTGTCGTTCATCGCTACCACGACGGTCTCGTTGGGTTCACCGCAGCGACATGGCGCCAAACGAAGCGGCCACGCTATGCCCGCTTTCTTTGACCACTCGACTTTCACGCCGTGCAATTCGAATCGCCGTGATCCGGGAGCGCGAATGATGACGGTGTGCGTCCCGGCCGGCACGTTTTCGATTCGAAAGTATCCCTCGGCGTCGGTAACCGTGCGAATCAGCGTCTCGGCCAGGCTGACGGACGCAAGCGCAACCGGCAACTCGGAATCGAGCCAAATGGTCCTGCCGCTGATTTCGCCGTTCAATCGCGGTACAACATCGACGTCTTCCCCGCCCGCGTTGGGCGCGAGTGCGCCCAACGCGAGCATGGCGATCAATAGCACGACGAGCGTCATCGCTCGCTCACTTGCGGCGCGATCTTCTTGCACGCCTCCGCGAGCTCGACGAATTCGGTCCGGTAGCCATTGACGTCTTCCCCCTTCGCTGCTCTGGCCGTCTCGATCACATGGTCGAAATTGGCGGCACCTTTGAACTCAGAGTCGCGCAGCAGCATGCCGAACTCCGCCACCGACGACGCGAAGCGCAGATCGACGGTCGCGTCTTGGAAAGCGAGACCACGATCTACCGCGGTGCGCTCGATCAGTTTGCTCTTGTCGCCGTCGGGCTTCTTGTAACGCAGGCGGACGGTGAGAATCTCTTCCTTGTCGAACGCCTCCGATTTGATCCCGACATTGACGTAGCGCAGCTCGGTAACGTTTTCGGCGCGCTCGCGCTTCGCGGGCTCGATCTCGTACAGCGCCGTTACGGTATGTCCCGAGCCCAGCTCGCCCGCGTCCTTCTTGTCGTTTGCAAAGTCCTCCTTCGCGAGCATGCGATTTTCGTAGCCGATCAAGCGGTACGACGCAACCCGTGCCGGATTGAACTCCACCTGAATCTTGACGTCCTTCGCGATGGTGAACAGCGTACCGCCCATCTCGTGCACGAGCACTTTCTGCGCCTCCATCAAGTCGTCGAGGTAGGCGTAGTTGCCGTTACCATGATCAGCGAGTTTCTCCATCTTGGCGTCTTGCAGATTTCCCTCGCCGACACCAAGGACGGTTAGAAATACGCCGCTCTTTCGCTTCTCTTCGATCAGCCGCACCAGCTCGTCGTCGCTGGTGACACCGACATTGAAATCGCCGTCGGTGGCCAGAATGACGCGGTTGTTGCCGTTCTTGATGAAGTGCTTCTGAGCAACTTCGTATGCCCCGACGATGCCTGCCGCTCCGGCGGTAGATCCGCCGGATTCCAACCGCTCGATGGCGTCGAGAATGGTGCGCTTCTCGTTTCCGGGCGTCGACTCGAGCACCTGCCCGGCGGTACCGGCGTACACGAAGATCGCCACGCGGTCCTGTTTACGCAGCTGCATTACCAGCATTGGCAGTGCCGATTTGATCAGCGGCAGTTTGTTCTCCGGTCGCATGGAGCCGGAGACATCGATCAAGAACACCAAATTGCTGGGCGGCATCTTATCCGGGGCGATGCGTTTACCCTGCAAACCGATGCGCACGAGTCGATGCTCCGGGCTCCACGGGCATCCAGCGATCTCGGTGTGAATAGCAAAGGGGTCATCGCCGCGCGGTTCGTCGTAGTCGTACACGAAATAATTGACGAGCTCTTCGATACGGACTGCGCCGTGCGGAGGAAACGCACCTTGCCGGACGAATCGCCGCATGTTGCCGTACGATGCGCGATCCACATCGATGGAGAATGTCGACAACGGATTGTCGACGACGCCGAGGAATTGATTGTCCTTGATGGAATCGTATTGCTCCCGGTCGGTTGGCGGGGCAAAGCGCCAGGATTCCGCCGGTTCTGGGTGGTATGCGCGGCCTCCGCACAGGACTTCACCAAAACGACCGCCGCGAACGTGCATATCGTCGCCGGTTTTCACGATTCCGGCTTTGAGGCCGACCGACTCAATCATTTGATCGACCGACATCGGTTGCACCTGCCCTGATGAGACGGAGCCGGTGCAATTGGTTTCGCTGACCTCCACCATCGCCTTGTCAGCGGTGACGACGATCTCCTGAACTTGTGTGACCACTTTCTCAGTGAGTGCGAATGTCACCGTAACGTGATCGCCGGCAGCGACGACGATTCCCTTCTTCTCATCCGATGCGTAGCCCATCATCATGCACTTTACGGTGTAAGTACCCGGCGGAACGCCTTTGAGCTCGTAGGTGCCATCAATGAGCGACATCGCGCCCATGGTGGTACCGACCAGCACGACGTTGGCGTACGGCAGAGGTTTGTTGTCTTTGGCCGAGGTCACGCGCCCGCTGATGGTGCCGAGTTCACCGGCACGAATCGTCTGGTCGTGGGAGGACGCGACGAGAATGGCGAGCACGAGCACGACCCCGAGGTTGGTAGATTTCATGATCCGACCTCCCGGTTCGTTTCGAATGTGTTATGTGGGGATCGAATCGCGGCGATTGGGGATGTGCCGCTGTGGGTCGTTGCGGGGAATGTGAAGTGCGAGCGCCGCGCTGTCAATAGGCGCGGAGAAGATTACCAAGGGCGAAGTAATTCGTAGCGAATGGTTCCCTCTTCGCTGCCGTCGCCGACGAAGCGAAAGCCGCACTTCTCGAGGACACGAATCGACGGCCGCAGGTCCGGCAGGGTGTGCGCGATCAAGCGCGTGACGTGCGCGTGCGTGAACGCCCACGCGATCATGCCGCGCACCGCTTCGGGCGCGAAACCTTGGCGCTGGTGGGTTTCCATGATGGAATAACCGAGCTCGGCGGTGCCGTCAGCCGCGGGCGCGCCCGCGAAGCCGCCGTTGCCGATGAGCACGGGACGCGCGCCGGGGCGCGACAGCAGGAAATACCACTTGGCCCAGCCTTCGTGTTGCGGATGCTCGCGCAAATAGGTCAGCGTCCAATGCATGGAGGCTTCGTCGTTGAGCGGCGGCGGCCAGTCGCCGGGAACGTCGGCGTCGAGATGAGACGCGAAGCGATCGCGATCCTGCAGCTCGGCTTGCTGCATGTCGATGGTAGCCGCCACCAATACCAGACGAGCGGTGGGAATGGAGATGCGGTGATACTGGCTCATGAAGATTTACGCGCTTGTGAACATATGCACGATACCACAATTTAGCTTGCTACTGGATCGGCGCGCTCCGCACACTTGCGGGTCGGCCTCTTGCTTCTCCATCTCGTCGCTTGGCAGCGCGGCCGCGCGAGCGCGATCGCGCTCAGAAGGAGGAGTCATGGATGTCACGACCCTGCTCATCAACTTATTGAGCGGCGGTGTTGGCGGCAACCTGTTCGGCGCGCTGATGAAGAATCGCAGCATGGGACCCATGCTCAACACGATCCTGGGCGCGCTGGGTGGATTGGCGGCCGGACAGGCGGCGAACAGTGCGATGGGCGACAACATGGGCGGCACCATTGCGGCGTCGGCGGTGGGAGGAATTGTGCTGCCGCTGATCGCGAGCTTCTTCAAGAAGAAGAAGCCGGCATAGCGTTGCCACATTGACATCGCGGCCTGCCGTCGAGAATCGGCGGCGGGCCGCTTTTTCTTTTTAGAATCCGAAACCGATGTTGAGATAGAAGCGCCACTGTGGATCGTAGTCGACCACGGGCACTTCAAAAATGGGGTTGATGTACTTGGCGTCGTGCAGCGCATACGCCACCACGGTTT
>JAICFA010000083.1 GCA_025923935.1 Candidatus Krumholzibacteriia bacterium | reverse complement strand
CGCGACCAGCGCCGACCGCGGTGTGCTCATCACGTGCAATAAGGATGTCCCGCACGGCTCCTTCGTCCGTGTGCTCGACATCACCAAGCAGTGTGGGACGGCGGAAATCAGTGTCATCGAAAGGTAGCCGATGAAGCGCTTTTTCAGCGATACCTCGACACCGGTCGCCAAGATCAACGTGGTGCCGATCATCGACGTGGCGTTGGTGCTCGTCATCATTCTAATGGTGACCGCCCCCATGATCGCCGTATCGGACCTTGATATCGAGCTGCCCAAGGCCAAGACGCGCAGCATGGAAGGCGGCGACCGCATCAGTGTGACGCTGGACGCCAAGGGGCGGCTCGCCGTGGACGAGAACAACGTCACCGCGCACGAGTTCGTGCCCGCGCTGTCGGCGTCTTTGGCCGAGCACGAGAACGAAATCCTCGTGGTCGTGCGCGCCGACGAAAATGTGCCCTACGAGGCGGTATCGGCCCTCATGAAAGAGATCAAGACCGCCGGTGCCAAGCGCGTCGCCATCGGAACCACCCAGCACGGACAAGAGGTCGAAGAGGTGGAGCATGAGTGAGTTTGCCCTCCAACGCGAATTCGGACGCATCGAGTCGCAAACCCGCCGCTCGATGGGTGTCAGCATCGCTCTGCACGTCCTGCTCTTTTTGTTGCTCGGCTTCTACCACGCCTCGGGCGGCGAAAGCGTGGGCTTGACCGAGATCACGTGGGTGGAAGACGCGATGATCGCCGGTGTGGTGGATGCCGCGCCACCGGTCGCCGAGAAAGAAACCAAGAGTGCCCCCGTGCAAGAAGTGAAGAGTGTCGCCACGCGCGAAGCGGAAAACGCCGAGCACTACGAGCGCTCGCTCGAGCGCGGCGAAGTGGCTCCGCGCCCGCAGTCGTCGCGCTCCGTCACCGACATCTTGGACGAGCGCATCAGTACCATGCAGAACGACGCCAAGGATTCGGCGACGCGCCTCGCGTCGCTCGTTCCGCCGCCCAAAGTCGGCATTCCCGCGCCGGCCGGCGTACCGTCGCCGGACGCGGTGGGCAGTGGAACCTCGCCGTCGTCATTGCGTCGCGAAGGCGGTCCCAGCGGTGTGGGTAGCGGTCCTCCGTCCGCGTTGAAACGCGCCGGTGTGACCCCTTCGCGGCCAATTCCCGTCGCGGTGGCCGGCGCACCGCCGACCGCGGCGGCAACCCCGGATGCAGCATCGACCAACAAGACGCGCGAGCTCGCGGGGGCGCGCATCATCGGCCCCGTCGCCGACCGCGCCGTGGAAAGCTATCAGGTCCCGGTTTATCCCGAATGGGCGAAGAAAGAAGGCATCGAAGGATCCGTGACCTTGTATTTCTTCGTCCTTCCCGACGGGCGCGTGAAGGAAAACATCTTGGTGGAAAAAACCAGCGGCTTCACCGACTTCGACAACGGAGCCGTCGCCGCCCTGCTCCAGTGGAAATTCGTCGCCATGCCCGGGGCGAACGAGCAGTGGGGGCGTATCACCTTCAACTATCGTCTGGGAGACGCGCGCTGATTGCGCAAACGAGGAGAACGCACATGAAGTGGCCACATCTACATGGGATCGGTCTAGCGACCGTGTGCGTTTGCGCACTCGCGTGGAATTCCGACGCGGCGGAGAAGTCGAAGGAGTCGAAGGCGAAGAAGCCCGCGCCCGCCGACAGCACCATGAACATCAAGGCCGGCAGCGGCGGCAAAGACTTCGACAGCATCACCGTCGAAGGCGAGGATCGCGTGCGCGTCCGCTTCGACCGGCCCGAGCTGCAGATCGACATCGACCCTCAGACCGCGCCCGGGCTTACTTGGGACAGTGTGATGGACGTGCTGGAGAGCGAAACCTTCTCGTTCGTCGACCCCATGGTGGCGCGCCCCGTCGCGGAGCGCACCCCGTACGCGCCGCGTCCGTGGCTCGATCAATTCCGCCCCGGTCCCGTGGCGCGCTTCCAGCCCACCGTCAGCGACGTGACCAAGTGGTCGCTGGAAGTCGCCGACTCGCGCGGCAAGACCGTCGCCAGCTTCAAGGGCGAAGGTAAACCCCCCAAAGAGATCACGTGGGATGGCACCACCACCGACGGTTCGACCGCCCGTGCGGATCTCACCTATTCGTACGTGTTGAACGCCAGCGATCGTGCCGGCAACAAGCGCAGCTTCTTGGGCGACAGCTTCAAGGTTCCGCCGCGTGTGGTGGAAGGAAAGGGCTTCACCGGCCTGCTCTTCTCCGTGACAGTCGAGAACTTCGAAAACGAGATCGGACCCTTGGCACTCGAATCCGCGTCGCGCTTGAATCAGATTGCTGACGCGACCAAGCCCGTACAGGTCGAAGTCACCGCGCCCTCGTTCCAAATGGCGAAGTCCATCGCGGACGGTATTGCCGCCGCGATGCGCCCGTCCCTCTTGGGCGACCCGACGCGCATCGCCACCTCGACGCAAGTCGACGCCGGCGGTGGCGAGCTGGCCTCGGTGACGATTCGGGTGACGAAGTAGCGTCTATCGCAGCAGCTTTTCGAGAGCGAGTGGCAACGCTTCGGTTCAAGCCAATCATCCAAATTGCTATGAAAATGAGCGGAACACGTTTCAAAGTGCCTATCTAAGCACTCCATTACTTCAGCAAAAACGATCTTGCGCGTTTTTGAAAACGTACGCGCACTCATTCGAACGAAAAACACACCGCTGGCAACCGGTGCACCGCGCTCATCCCTTGATTCGCGAGGCGCCGGTCAAGTACAATACGACCTATCGCCGACCCGTGGGAGTAATCCGTGAGATCTCTGGTCCTATTCCTATTCTTGTTGGCGACCTCGACTCCGCTATCGGCGCAGTGGCCGACTGATCCCAGCGCCAATCTTCCAGTTTCGACGATTCCTTATGTGCATTCATATCCCGACGCGGTATCAGACGGATCCGGCGGCGTAATCGCGGTTTGGGAGGATTTTCGAAGCGGGTCCAATTCCTACGATATTTATGCTCAGCGGGTGAGTATCGCTGGGGCAATTCTTTGGACATTGAACGGCGTCGCGGTTACATCGGCACCGAGCGAACAAACCGTGCCCCGAGCGGTCATTGATGGAGAAGGCGGCGCGATCGTAGTTTGGCTGCACGGCGAAGGAAGTGGACAACCGGACATATTCGCTCAGCGCATCACCAGCTCCGGCAGCATGGCGTGGGCTATTAACGGCGTACCGGTTTGCAATGCAGCCGATGCCCAAACGGAGTTCGATCTAGTCGCTGACGGTAGCGGCGGGGTGATTGTGACCTGGATGGATCGACGGAACGGTGCGCACAACGACATTTACGCACAGCGGTTGGGATCCGCCGGCAATGCACTCTGGACAGCTAACGGTGTTCTCCTGTGTGGCGCAATCGATGATCAGGAGTTCCCGCGCGTCGTGGAGGACGGGGCCGGCGGGGCGTCTATCGTTTGGGTGGATCATCGCGGCGCATCGGCCGACATATTCGGACAGCGGCTCGACGCGACGGGGAATACTCTATGGTCCGCTGGGGGAGTTCCTATTTGTGTCGCGAGCGGTTCGCAGCAGGTGCCTACGCCAATTCCTGTTCTCAACTCACCAGGTACGCTCGTAGTTTCTTGGGTTGACGAGCGTAACCCGACAACCGGGCCGGATATCTTTGCGCAACGCGTAAGCGGCGTAGGCGTGCCCCAGTGGTTGCTGGACGGAATCCCGGTTTGCACTGCCCTGGGCTACCAGTCACGCACGGCAAGTTTGTCAATGAGCGACGGAAGTGTCGTTGTCTGCTGGCCCGATGCGCGAAACGATTCCGACGATCTCTATGCCAGTCGAATCGATCAGGGTGGCAGCCTCCTTTGGGGAACTAACGGCGTCCCCGTTTGCGTTGCCGCAAATTCGAGTTGGGAACCGCAGATTACTCACGACGGTATCGACGGCGTAATTATCACGTGGGCGGATGATCGGAGCAATCAGTTTGTACCGGATATATACGCACAGCGTCTCAACTCGTCCGGAGCCGATGTTTGGACTGACAACGGCGTCGTTGTTTCCTCGGCAGGCTACGATCAACATCGCGCGCGCATCGTTGCCGATAACGCCGGTGGAGCGATCATTACGTGGGAGGACTGGCGCGATGGGGGGCTCCTCGCTCAACGGTACAAGATATTTGCTCAACGGATCGGGCCCGATGGAGCACTTGGCACACCGACGTCAGTGGGTTCCAGACCTACGCCCGAATTTGAGCAGCTCGACGTTTCACCAAATCCATTCACTCGCCAAACGACATTGAGCGTTCGCTTAGATCGGCCATCCGGTCTTCTGATCGAGGTGTTCGACGTAGCGGGCAGACAGGTAATGAGACAGTCGTTGCCGGAGTTGCCCGCCGGTACCCACCGCGTACCGCTGGTTATCGACCGTCATATCCGCGCTGCGTCCGGGGTCTACCTCTGTCGTGTCTCGGCCTCGTATGGCAGCAGGACCGCCAAACTCGTCATTGCGCGCTAGTGTTTCTCGAATCCTTGCTCTCCGTTCGGCTCCCCTTAAGGCTCCACCGGTGACGGCCGAGAACTTCGAAAACGAGATTTGACCCTTGGCACTCGAATCCGCGTCGCGCTTCGGCCAAATCAAGATGTGCGCGCATTGAAGCAAGAGGCCGCTTGGATTCCCAGGCGGCCTCTTTGCATACTGAATCCCGGTCGTGATCGAATCTCAATAGAATGAAGACGCCTCGTAGGACCCCAAGTAGATAATTAAAGCGATTACAAGGACTCCCGCACCGATGGCAAGCGCGGTTGGTCCCCTCCTAAGTTGTTGCTCAGTAATCGATGCAACCTGAGCGAGGGGAATAATAATCGGTGATCGCTCGTGAGACGGATCGTCGCGAGCCAGTGACTCGATTACCAATGTACTATCCTCGACGGATAACGAACGCGCCGAGTACGCTTCCCCTCCCTTCGTAGTGACAACCACAACGCCATCTTCCGTCGTTCGTTTCTCAATGTCTCCCAAAGGTACCGTTACGGTTTGGCTGCACGCTAATGAGGCAACGAGGGTCGGCATTAGCAATGCTGTGAACGAACGTCGAACACTCATCGTACTAGTTTCTCCTCCTTGAACCGCTTGTAACCCTCTTCCGTAAGCCGTGCGAGTTCGGCGAAGAGTTTCTCGTCGACTTCCCTGAAGTTGAAGCACGACTTTCCCTGCATGCGCGCCTTGAGCTCGGGCGAGACCTTCTTCAATAGATCGGGAAATGCGTACACCGGCATGAGGTGGTACGAGACATAATTCTTGCGCTCGCCGACTGCGCCGAACCAAACTTCGCGGCCTTTGCTGGCTTCGGTTGCGGGACCGATCAAGCAGAAGCCACCGATCCACGGATCGGGACGACTCTTCAAGCTGCCGCGTTGGTACTTCATGAGGATCGCTTCCAGCTTGCGCGCAGCCGCGGTGAAGTCGGACTTGGCGGGCGACTTCGTCCGCGTCTTGGCCTTCGACTTAGCCTGCGCGTTCACCTTCGATTTCGTTTTCGATTTTGCTTTCGAGCGCGACTTTGCCTTGGTCTTGGCTTTCGCTTTCATGCTCTCTCCCTCCTAGTTGACCAAGAACTGGGTCATATCCAATGTAAAATGGATCGGCCAAAGCCACATGATGTCGGCGCTGCGCCACGCAGTGCCGAGCACGATGAGGCCGAGTCCAAAATCACGCACGAGCCCGACCAGATCAGACGCCGACGCCCCGTGCGAGATCATCGCGGGGATGTGCGCCACCGCGAACAGCATAGCGACCGCGACGATGGCCTTGCGGTGCCCCATCGCCGCTGCCAGCCGCACGAACAGAATCGCAATCGCGACATCTTCCAGCAGCACCTGAACGGCAACGTGCGCTTTCCACGGAACGTAGATGGTGTGAAACGCCATGCCGAACGACGGCTCCGCCGTTTCCAGCCGCGTGAACATGAACAATACGATCAGCGCGATGAAAAATCCGATCAGCACGCGCAGCCACAGCTTGTGCCACTGGATCCAGGCACTCGCCCAGCCGTCGCGACGCAGGATAGGGACGAGTAGGATGGGTGCGAAGATGACGATCTGGTTGACCGACTCGGTGACCGGATTTTCGGTGTTGAGCCGAATGCCACGCGACCATAGCTGCCCCAGCAGCAGCGTTCCGACCACCCCCAACAGCACGAACAGGACTTCGCGCCATGGCCTGGCGAACGTGGGACGCGGCGGATTGCGCCACAGCGGGACGACGCGGCTTACGACCCACCACAAGGCACAGGCCGTCGCATAACCGACCACGAGAAATAACGAATGCGACATCGATTAGACCATGCGCGTCTTCCACGTCCCGCGCCGGAAGAGCCAGATTGCCACCAATCCCGCGACGGACTCGGCCGCCACAATGGCCCAGTATACACCGGTTGCGCCCGCGCCCCACTTCAAAGCCAGCAGATAAGCGAACGGGATCTCGAGCATCCAGAAGCAGAAGAAATTGATCTTGGTCGGCGTTATGGTGTCGCCGGCGCCGTTGAAGGCCTGGATCATCACCAGTTCCCACGCATAGAACAGGTAGCCGTACGCCACGATGCGCAGACACTCGGCGCCCGCCGTGATGATGGCGGTGTCTTTAGTGAACACGCGCATCAGCATCTCGTTGCCGAAGATGTACACCAGCGACACGACCAGCATAAACGCCATGGTCGCGAGCCCGGTGAGCCACACGGAGCGTGCGGCGCGCTCGGGCTGCTTGGCACCGAGATTCTGTCCCACCAAGGTAGCGGCGGCGTTCGACAAGCCCCACGCGGGCAAGAACGTAAAGATGATGATGCGGATGGCGATGGTGTAGCCGGCCAGCGCATCGCTGCCGAAGGTCGACATGATGCGCATGAGCCCAATCCAGCTCGAGGTGGCAATAATGAACTGGCCGATGCCGCCCAGCGACACACGCACCAAGCGCCACATGATCTCGGCGTGGACTTTCACCTGCGACGCCAGCACTTTGATGTGCTTGCCGCCGTGGAAGAGCACCCACAGCTGCATCAATACGCCGGTTCCGCGTCCGATGGTGGTCGCGACGGCCGCACCCTGCACCCCCATCTCGGGTAGCGGACCCCAGCCGCGGATGAGCCCGGGACCCAGCACGATGTTGATGCCGTTCGCGAGCCATAGCACGCGCATGGCGATGGCAGCGTCGCCGGCGCCGCGGAAGATGGCGTTGTTGACGAACAACAGCATGATGACGACGTTCCCGCCCAGCATCCACTGCGTGTACTTGTAACCGTGCTCGAGCGCCCACGCGTCCGCACCCATGACGCTCAAGACCCACTTGGGCGCGAAGAGCCCGACCAGCATGATGGGAATGGAGGTGACGATGGTGACGGCGATGGCCTGGACCGCCGTGTCGGCGGCACCGCGGTTGTCCTTTTCGCCCACGCGACGCGACACCATAGCGGTCGTCCCCATGGCGAGGCCGATACCGACCGCATACACCAGCGTGAGAACCGATTCGGTGAGGCCGACGGTGGCGACCGCGGACGCTCCCAGCCCAGAGACGAAATAGACGTCCACCACCGCGAAGATGGACTCCATGAACATTTCGAGCACCATGGGCACGGCGAGGAGCAGGATTGCGCGGGAAATGCTTCCCTGCGTGTAGTCCTGCTCGGTGCCGCGGATGGCGTCGCGCAGGTCGCGCAATAACTGGCGGAAACGGGACATAGAACTGCCGAGGCTAACAGAGGAAGCTGGGCCGTTTCCAGGCTGTCGTAACGGTGCGGGCTCTATTATAATTGGAGTCGCGGCGGTCCCACCAACGCCCGTATCCAACGACCACTACGAAGGAAAACATCGATGCACAAGCGCGTCCTGGGCGTCTGGCTGGGTCTCCTCATCATTGCGTCGCTCGCGAATGCGACCCGATCGGCACCCCCGCTCTCCTTGCAAGAGGCCGACGGCGCGGCACAATGCGTGGAAGCCAAGACTCTAATGGCGGCCCGCCCCGCGCGCGAGCCCTTCTCGGTCGCCAGCACCAACATCGACATCAAGTATTACCACTTGCAGCTGACGGTGAACTTCACCACCAACACCATCGCGGGTGTGGTGCGCGTGGTGGGCAAAGTGGTCAATTCGCCGATGTCGGTGCTCATACTCGATCTCAAGAACAACATGACGGTCACCGCGGTGGCACAAGTGGGCGGGGGCGCCTTGGGGTTCGCGCACCCGGGTGACGCGCTGAACATCACCTTGCCGGGGTCGGTGCCGGTGAACGGGAATGTTGCGGTCGACATCACCTACAATGGAGCGCCCGTTCCGACCGGCTTTGGCAGCTTCGTCTTCGGAACGCGCTCCGGCGACCGGCTGGCGTGGAGTCTTTCCGAGCCGTACGGTGCGCGCGACTGGTGGCCGTGCAAGGACCATCCTTCCGACAAGGCGGACTCGGTGCGCGTCACGGTGACGGTGCCGTCGCAGTATCGCGTGGGGTCGCAGGGCAAGCTCGTCGAGACCACCGTCGGCCCCAACAAGATCTATGACTGGAAGTCCAACTATCCCATCGCGAATTATCTGATTTCGGTCGCGGTGGGCGAATACGTCCCCCAGACCACGACGTACACGCGCTCGGCGCCGCTGGCCGCACTCTACGGGCCGTTGTCGATGCCGATCGATCATTTGATGTACGACGACGGCGCCACCATTCTTCCCACCGGCTGGGTGAACGCGGCGGATTGCATGGACGTGTTCGAGCACTGGTTCGGGCCGTATCCGTTCGCGAACGAGAAGTACGGCCACTCGGAAACCACCTTCGGTGGCGGCATGGAGCATCAGACCATGACGTCGCTGGGCGGAACCTCGGTGGGATTGGTGGCGCACGAGCTCGGCCACCAATGGTTCGGCGACATGATCTCGCCCAAGCAGTGGCCGCACCTGTGGCTCAACGAAGGCTTCGCCACCTACGCCGAGCTGCTCTACTACGAGAGCCGCCCGCTGCAGTACCCCGGCACCTTCGAAGGATTGCTGGCGACGCGCTACAACGCGGCCCTCGAAGCGCAAGGCACGCTGGTTGTGGAAGACACGACCAGCGTAGGCAACATGTTCGCCAACTCACGCGTGTACGCCAAGGGTGCGGTGGTTCTGCACATGCTGCGCAACGTGATCGGCGACGTCGACTTCAAGAACACGTTGCTCGCGTACGCCAACGATCCCGCGGTCAAGTACCGCTCCGCCACCTCGGCCGATCTGCAGCGCGTGGCCGAGCAGCAATCGGGCGAAGACTTGGATACCTTCTTCAGCCAGTGGGTGACCCCCGGCTTTGGCGAGCCCTTCTACCGCTCGTTCAACTACTGGCAGGCATCGCCCGGCGGCGGGTGGGACGTGTGGACCACGCTCGAGCAATTTCAAGATATGCCGTACTCGAACGTCAGCGTGTTCGTGATGCCGATGGATATTGCGGTGCAGACCACGTCGGGCGAGCAGCGCTTCCGCGTGCAGAACAATCAGCGCCATCAAGTGTTTCAGTTCCACGTCAACGCCCAGCCGACCGGTGTCCTCATCGATCCCGACTACTGGATCCTGCGTCCCTTCGAGATTCTGTCCGACACCGGTGTCACGCCTGCGCTGTTCACGATCCGGTCGCTGTCACCGAATCCCGCGAGCGCCGAGCTGCGACTGGACTACGTGCTGGGCAGGGAGAGCTCGGTGCAGATCGACGTGTTCGATGTCGCCGGACGGCGAGTGTCGACCAAGCCTGCGTTCACCGCATTGGCCGGCCCGCACGTCGCTGCAATCGACACGCACACGCTCGCGGCCGGGGTGTACTTCTTGCGATTGAGATCGTCGGAAGGAATAGCGACGAAGAAGTTCGTGGTGGTGCGCTGATCGTCAGCGCAGCACGGTAAAGCGCGCGGTGTAGATTCGGTCGTCGAGGCCTTGCACGCGTGCCCAATAGATTCCCGACGCCACCGGCGACCCGCGATCGTTGAAGCCATCCCAGCGTCCGTTCCCATCCGGCGACAGCACGACCGTATCGATACGGTGGCCCGCGACGTCGAAGATGTCCATCGTTCTCCCACCCACCGCCTCGCCGCCACCGAACGTCACCGTCGACCGCGTGGGATTGGGCCACGCGTACAGTGTCGGCCATTGGCCCATGCTGGGCGTTTCCTCGCGCGTGAGCTGGGCCTCGAGGAACTCGATGGCGGCGGTGTCGGTCGCCTTGTTGAGCGGGCCGTGCCCGGCGCCCCACACCACGCGGTATTCATTCGTCACGCCGGCGGCGTCCAGTGCCGCGTCCAGCAAGTCGCTGGCGCCGCGCGGAACGGTGGTGTCCTCGGTGCCATGGGCAATGAAGCCGGGCGGATCGTCGCGGTCGATGTGCGTGATCGGGTTGGCGGCACGACACAACGCGACCAGCGCGGGATAAGGTGCCGCGGGATTATCGATGTTGTCGCGAATGTCGACGATGCCCTGGTCCGGTCCCGCCCATCCCACCAATGCGGATTCGGGCGAATCGGGTGAATCGTGGTCGAGCACGCTTCCCGGCGGGCTGGTGACGAGCAAATTCATCTGCAACAGATCGGTGGGACCGTAGTAATCGACGAATGCTTGAATGCGACTGGACTGCCCCAGATTCCCGCCGACGTTGCCTTCCAATTCGGGCACACCGCCCGACGTCGCCAACAGTGCCGACAAGTGCCCGCCCGCCGACGGACCCCACGCGGCGATGTGCGACGTATCCAAGCCGTACGTGGCCGCGTTGGCGCGCAGCCAGCGCACCGCACCCTTGAGGTCGTGAATCTGTGCGGGAAAGATGACCGACTCGCCCGGATACAGGTACGGTTCCGACGTGAGACGGTACTCGACGCTCGCGATCGCGATCCGCTTTTCCGTGACCAGGCGCAGCGGCTGCGCCGGAATAGGCCACGCCGAGCCGCTTGCCCAGGCGCCTCCGTGGATCCAAAGGACGCACGGCACCGGGTTGGCGGCGGTGGCACCGGCCGGAACGCGCAAATGGATAAGCAGGGGGTGTCCCCCTACCGTGGCGTAGGTGAGACTATCGTAGGAGGCGTAAGCCTGCCCAAACGACGGGACCGCAAACGACGTAAGTAGAGCAATGGCGGCAAGGATAGTCCGTCGTGTCATAGTCGCGTGTACTCCTGTGCCCGTGTTGCATCAGGAACTACAGTACACAACGATTTGACATTTACGGCCCGACCGCAACCCGTGTTCGACCAATGACCGTAAGGGCGGCCACATAAATGGCTCCTGCAACCAGCAGCATGGTGCTGAAATCCCACACCATGGCGCCCAAAACGGCACATACCGAACCCACCACGCTCGCACAGCCGTTGGCCGCCCATGCCCACGGGACGTGTTTTCCTCCCGTAGCCGCGATGGCGCGGATTCCCAACGGGAACGGTACCCCCATCAAAAACGCCACCGGCGCAATCAAGCTCACACCGATGGAAAGGCGCGCGACGTGCGGAAGCCCGATCAGCGCGCGCAACAATGGCGGCACCACGAACGTGAGCAGCACGATGGCGATCGG
>JAICFA010000082.1 GCA_025923935.1 Candidatus Krumholzibacteriia bacterium | reverse complement strand
GGCCGACCAGGCGCTCGCCGCCGCGCGCCAGCAATTGGCCGCGCAGGAGAGCGAGCCCTGGCTCAAGCAGCACGACGGCGGCGCCCGCGACCGCAACCGGCAAATGGGCCAGCAGCTGATGGCGCTCATCCTCGACTACCTAACCAGCGACGACGACGACGGGCCGCAGCTCGAGCAAGCGCACACCATCGGCGCGCACTACGGGCACGCCTCGCGCACTCTCGGCCTCCCGCTCACCGACGCGCTCCGCGCCGCCATGTTCTTCCGCGATGCGCTCACCACCAGTGCCGTCCAGCTCCCCGAGAACGTGCGCATTCCCACCGGCTCGCAGGTCCGGCTGGTGATGCGGATCAACCGCATCGTCAACGAAGTGCAGTTGGGTGTAGCCGGGGCCTACGCCGCGTCGTAGAATCGCGGCGCGTCTTCCACTACATTCACACTATGTGCGGCGTCCTCGGATACTGCGCCCAGGAATGGGACCAGTCGCTCGTGAAGTTCTTCGGGCTGCAAGGCTTCAACCTGCAGCACCGCGGCCAGGAGAACTTCGGGTGCACCTACACGAACGGCCGCAAGTTCTCCCACTTCAAGGACCGCGGGCTGGTTTCGCAGGTCTTTACCAAGGAACGGCGCGAGGAGTTCGCCGCCGCCCGCCCCCTGATCGCCATCGCGCAGACGCGCTACGCCACCGCCGGCGGCACCGACGCCATCTCCGCGCAGCCGCACTGGATGACGCTGCTCGACGGGTTCTACTCCAATGCGACCAACGGCGACTTGCCCCTGCTCGAAAACGAGATCCGTGATCTGGAGAAATCCGGCACGGTGATGCTCTCGGGCAACGACGGCGAAGTCATCCTGAAAAAGATCCTGCACGGCACCCGTGAGAACGGCGGTGATTTGGTGGCCGGCATCCGGCGTTTGATGGAGACGACACCGGGCGCGTACTCGGGCTGTCTCATGACCATGAACGAGCTCTATCTCTATCGCGACCCGCACGGATTTCGCCCCCTCTACTTCGGACGCTGGCGCGACGCCGTGGTGTTCTCCTCCGAGTCGTGCGCGTTCCATGAGCGCGACGCCACCATCGAGCGCGAGGTCTATCCCGGAGAAGTGATTCGCTTCGACATCTTTGGAAAGAGGGATCACTTCCAGGCCGTGCCAACCCACAAGCCGCGCCAGCAGTGCATCTTCGAGCCCATCTATTTCGCGCGGCCCGACAGCCGCGTTTTCGCCGACGACAAAGAGGTGGGACACTTCCGCTTCTTGCTGGGCCGGCGCCTCGCGGCCGAGCGTCCCCTGAAGGACGCCGCGGTGGTGGCCGTGCCCGACTCGGGTCGCTACGCCGCCGTCGGCTACGCGAGCGAAAGCGGTCTCCCGCTGCGCGAGTTGCTGGTGCGCAATCCGTACATTCCGCGCACCTTCCAGATCGCGGGGCAAGCCAACCGCGAAGATCTGGTGCGTCTCAAGTTCACCGTCATGCAGCAGCTCTTGCAGCAGTACCGGCGCTTCTTGTTGGTGGACGATTCGCTGGTGCGGTCGACCACGCTGCGCATTTTGATCGCGATGATTCGCGACGCCGGCGAAGCGGCCGGTCTGAAGCGCAAGGACGTCGAAGTCCACGTGCGCGTCGCCTCGCCTCCCATCATCGGCTGCTGCTACTACGGCATCGACACCCCCGAGATGGACGAGCTGGCGGCGGCGAACCAGAGCATTCAGGAAATCGCCAGGAATATCGATGCCGACTCGCTCGAGTATCTCTCGCTGGAAGGGCTCGACCAGGTTGCGCGCGAATTCGCCAACCCGAACGATTTCTGTCACGCATGCTTCACCGGCCGTTATCCCACACCCTACCTGTCGCGCTCGCGTTGAGCGTCACGAAGGAGGACGCACCATGCTACGTATGTTGATCACCGCGACGCTGGTGGCGCTGGCACCGCTGGCGTCGGCGCAGATGACCAGCGAACCCACCAAGCCGCTGGGCAAACCCGCCACCGCGAACCCCTCCAAACCGGCAAGCAAGCCCGCGAGCGCCCAGGATCCGTTGGTGGTCGGCGGCGACATCTACCGCGTCATCCTGGAGAACGAACGCGTACGGGTGCTCGAAGCCCGCTTCAAGCCCGGGGCGAAAATCGCCATGCACACCCACCCCGACCACGTGGTGGTCGTGACGTCGGCCGGCCGCCTCGCCAT
The DNA here is from genome assembly GCA_025923935.1 of Candidatus Krumholzibacteriia bacterium. GTDB lineage: Bacteria > Krumholzibacteriota > Krumholzibacteriia > WVZY01 > JAKEHA01 > JAKEHA01. Next base: position 9,400 of record JAICFA010000082.1, on the reverse strand, counting down.
CACCAACGCCGAAGGCACCCAGGAGCACGACGCCAAAATCGGCGACACGTTCTACATCCCGGCCGAGTCGCACTCCGCGGAAAACGTCGGCACCACCGAGTTCGTGTGCGTCATCACCGAGCTCAAGGGGAAATACAAGACGCGGGGCCAGGCGTCCCCCAAACCCACCGCCACGGACGTGCAGCAGGGGAAAGTGGACGGTTAACTGTCACGGTGATTACCGCTTGCGGACGGGCCGCCCGGCGCCCGCCCAAAATAACGGTTGGCCCCCTGCCGGGAATGAGTTATGCTAGTTCTCGTTATCTGACCGATGGTGCGGAGATTCTCGTCGGAATTCAGTTAGTTGTGAGATTGGGAAGCCTATCGCATCGCGGGAACCGTTAAAGGAGAATGTATCGTGTCTAAGAAACTCTTTGTTGGAAGCTTGAGCTGGAACACCACCGACGAGGGGCTCCGGAGAGCTTTCGAGAAATTCGGCGAAGTGCTCGAGGCCAAGGTCATCAAGGACCGCGAAACCGACCGCTCCCGCGGGTTCGGCTTCGTTTCGTTTGCAAATCCGAAGGACGCCATGGATGCCATGGCGGCCATGGACGGCCAGGAGCTTGACGGCCGCACCATCAAGGTTAACGAGGCTCAGGAGCGCGAGCGCACTGGCGGCGGTCCGCGCGGCGGCGGCGAACGGCGTGGCGGCGGCGGTTTCAGCCGCGGTGCCGAGCGTCGTGGCGGCGGCGGCGGCGGCGGTCGCTGGTAATCGCTGCTTCCGACGAAGCAAAACGAAACGGCCCGGGTGCAAACCCGGGCCGTTTTTTTGCTATAATCGACGTGCGGTCGAACTAACTCGTTCGGCCGTTTTTCGCTTTTCCGAAGGCTCTTCGTTGTCCCGTTCGCTCAGCCACCAAGTCGGTATCCTGACACTCGGCCGCCTGGTTTCGTACGCGGTCATGTTCATCGTTCCGCTCGTCAATGTGCGGACGCTGAGCAAGGAGGAGTATGGGTACTACCGCCAGTTCTGGCTGATTTTTGAAACCTTCTCGCCCCTTCTGCTCCTCGGTTTTTCGCGCAGCCTCTTGTACTACTTGCCGCGCGTCGAGTCGCGCGACGAAAAATCCGCTTACCTCACGCAAACGGTGTTGTTCCTCACGTGGGGTGCGATCGTCGCGGTGCTGGCGTACGCGCTCATGGCGCTTTTCCTCGGCGCCGGCCTGGGTGAGACGGCGCGCGCGTTCTTCTGGCGATTGTCGTTCTACACGTTTTTCATGATGGTCACCGACTACATGGAAATGTTGTTTGTCGCGCAACACCGACCGATTGCGCAGTCCGTGTACCACGCTACCGTATGGGGCCTGCAAGCGCTGGTGGTGATCGTCGTCTCGTATCTCACGCACGACGTGAGCGCGGTGATTTGGGGGCTCGCGTTTTTCGCCATGGCGCGCTTCCTGTTCGGGCTGGGCTACACGCACTCGCGCTACGGCCTTTCGCTGCGAAACGTCTCGTGGGCGTCGATGAAGGAGCAGGCCGCGTTCGCGGTACCGGTGGGGTTGGCGGGGATCGGCTTTTTGCTCCTCACCCAGACCGACAAGTTCATCATCAGCCGGTTCTTGGGACGCGAAGCGTTCGCCGTCTACAGCGTGGGTGCCTTCCAGCTGCCGCTGGTCGGGATCATCCAGACGTCCATCGGAAACATCACCTTCCCGCTCATGGCGCAGTACCAGAAGCTCGGCGACTACGCCGCCGTGCTCGACTTGTGGCGCCGGTCGCTCTTGAAGACGGTGATCGTGTTCTTCCCGTTGTTCGTGTTCTTCGAAGTGACCGCCCGCCCCTTCATCCGTATCTTGTTCACCGACGAATACGCCGACGCGACGCCGGTGTTCATGGTCTACATGCTGCTCTTCTTGCGCTCCTCGGTGGAAACCGGGACCATCATCCAAGCGTTCAACCGCACCAAATTCTTGTTCCTCGGCTTTCTCATCGCCTTCCCGATCAACGTGGCGCTCGGCTTGCTCATGCTGAAAGCCTTCGGACGCATCGGCGTGCCGTTCGCAACCCTGACGACGATGACGGCGCTCACGGTGGTCAATCTGTGGTATGCGGCACGGCTGCTGGGCGCTCCTCTCTCGCAACTGTTCCCCGCTCGCGACGTGTTCAAGCGCTTCGCGGCGGCTCTGGCGCCGGGTGCGGTGATGTGGGCGCTATATCAGTGGCGCCCGGTAACCAACATCTACGAGCTAGGCGTCGCCGCGCTGGTCTATGGTGGACTGTATGCGCTACTGTGCGCGCGCACCGGGCTGGTCACCCTCGACGACTTGAAGGGCTTCGTGGGCCGTGGCACAGTTTGAGCTTGTGGTATTATTTAAGTCACCAAAGGGGGTTCCCGTGGACCAATCAGCTAATGCAGTTCAAGAGAAAGTGCGCGAGTTCATCGTACGCAATCTGATGCTCAAGCACGGCGGCGCCGAGCTCAGCGTGGACCAGCCGCTGCTCGAAAGCGGCATCATGACGTCGTTTGGAATCGTGGAGCTGGTTTCGTACATGGAACGGACCTTCGGCGTCACCATCGACGACTACGACGTCGTTCCCGAGAATTTCCAGACCGTGCGTGCCATCGCGAGCTTAGTCGAGTCCAAGAGGGGTTAATCGCCGGTGTCCAGCATTGTCATCCGCGCGCTTCAAAGCGCCCGCGACGGCACCTTTCGCCGCAAGATCGCGGTGCGAATGCACGAGCTTCACTGGGGCATCCTGCACCAGATGGAATGGCTCGTGTTCTATCTCGGCAAGGCGCCGTGGCAGTGCGCCATCAAGGCGTGGTACATGCGCCTGTGGGGTGCGGAGGTGGGAAAGAACCTCTACATGGAGCGCGCCGTCATGCTCAAGGGCGCGGAGGACTTGAAGATCGGCGATAACGTCGCGATCGGCGCGTTTTCCCTCATCAATGCTGCTGGCGGTTTGATCATTGAGGACAACGTCAACATCAGCACCGGCTGCCGCGTGGTGTGCGTCAACCATTCCGTGCCGCCGGTGGGCGTCGATACTCGCTTCGCCCCCTGCTGGAGCGCTCCCATTCGGCTGAAGAAGGGGTGCTGGCTCGCAACCAATGCGATCATCTTGCCCGGCGTAACGGTGGGCGAAGGTGCCATCGTGGTGGCGGGGTCGTTGGTGACCAAAGACGTGCCCGACTGGTCGTACGTGGCGGGCATTCCGGCCAAGTTCATGATGTTCCGCGAGGGCTACAAGCCCCCCAAACCCAAACCGGCCGAAGAGACCAAGACGCCGGGTTAGCGCCTCCTTTTTCTACATCCACTTATCGACCCACGCGTGGAACTGGGCCACGGTGAAGAGCTGCGACCGGCTCTCGAGCTTGTCGTGCGTCATCAGCGGCGATTCGCGGTAGCTGGGCGACGCGTCCAGCCGCGCGCGCATGAACGCGCACACGCGGTCGTTCAGCATGTTTTCGTTGCCGCCGCCGAAGCCGCGCTTGGGGAGCGCGGCGTGCTCTTTCGACACCCGCCGCTCGGCGATGCGGCGCAGGATGTACTTCGACGTGCCGTTCTGCACCTTGAGCTCGTCGCGCAACGAGAGCGCGTAGTTGATGACGTCGACGTCGAGGAAGGGCGCGCGCCCCTCCACGCTGGCCGACATGGTGGCGCTGTCGATGCGGTCCAGCAAGAGGTCGGCCCAGCGATAACTCACGTTCCACAAGAAGCTCATGGTGGAGGGCGCGTAATCTTCCCAGCGATCCACCTGCTCGGTCACGACACTGTTCAGCATGTCGAACTTGTTGGCGGGCGAGTGCACGCCGGCATAGCGGCGCACACGCCGCTCGGCCTGGTAGCTCAGGAACGGCTGATAGTGAAAATCGCTGATGAGAAGATGGCGCGAGCGCATGTCGAGGCCGTCGACGAGGTAGGAGCGGCGGTCGAAACGCGCCTCCGTGCCGAAGGCGCGCGCCGCCTTGGCCACCGCGCGCGACACCCGGCCGCGCTGGAGCTTGTCGAAGCTCTCATTGAGCGTGGGCAGGTAGCCTTGATACCCGAAGAAGAGCTCGTCGGCCCCTTCGCCGGTCTCGATCACGATGACACCGTTGTCGCGCGCGAGACGCGACAGCTTCGCAATTAGAATCGAGTCCGGCATCGACATGGTGCTGGCTTCGAACACGAAGCTCTGCAAGATGTCGATGTACTCGTCGTCGGTGATCTGGACCTCGTGGTGGTTGGCGTTGAACTGTTTCGCCAACCCGCGCGCGACGTCGGTCTCGCGCCGCGACGACTCCGACATGGTCATGTCGATGGAGAAGGTGTTGACGCGGTCGGTATGGCGCGACATGTAGCTCAAAATGAGGGCCGAATCGATCCCGGCGGATAGATAGATGCCGAAGGGCACGTCGCTGATCATGCGGCGTTCGACGGCCTGGTCGAGCAGGCGGTCCAGTTCGTCGACCGCATCGTCTTCCGCGCGCAGTTCGTCTTTCTTGCGGATGTCGAACTTGAAATACGGGGTCGACGGATCCTCGAGCCGGAAATTGCGGTCGACCACGCGATAGCGCCCCGGCTCCAGTTTGCGAATGCCGAGAAAGAGCGTGTCCGGCGACTTCACCGCGCCCATGGACAGCAACGAGTACAGCCCGGCGGGATCGACCGCCTTGCGGTACGCCGGATCGCGCGAGATGACACCGGGGTCGCTCGCGACGATGACGTTATCGCCCACGACACCGTAGTAGAGCGGCTTCTTCCCCACCGGGTCGCGCGCGATCAACATCTGCCCGCGGTCGTCGTCAACCAGGATAAGCGCGAACATCCCGCGCAAGAGCGCGAAGGACTCCACCCCCATCTCTTGGTACAGGAGCAGGATGATCTCCGTGTCGGATTCGGAGGCGAAGGAGTGGCCGCGGGCCGCGAGGTCGCGGCGCAGCTCGCGATAGTTGTAGATCTCGCCGTTGTAGCAGAGGTGGACGCGGCCGCTCTTGGCGCTCATGGGCTGGCGGCCTTTCTCGGACAGGTCGATGATGGCGAGCCGGCGATGCGCCAGCACCCAGCTCCTGTCGGGCGCCGACTTGGTGCCGTACGCGTCCGGTCCGCGATGACACATCATGTCGCGCAGTGCTGCGATCTGTTCGTCGGACCGTCCGACCGACGCCCCGCGCAAATTGTACAGGCCGAGAATCCCGCACATGGCTAGAGTCCCAGGTGGCGCGCGATCAGGTTGCGCTGGATTTCAGAGGTACCCGAGTACAGCGTCCCACCCACGGCGTCGCGCAAGTCGCGCTCGATCTCGTACTCGGTGGTGTAGCCGTAGCCGCCGAAGACTTGAATGGCGTCGAGGCAGTTCTTCACCCACGACTCGCTGATGTGGAGCTTGGCCACCGCGGATTCCAGTGCCGCCTTGCCGTCGTGGGTTTTTTGCCACGCCATCTGATACAAGAGCGCGCGCGACGTTTCCCAACGCACACGCATCTCCACGAGGCGGTTCGCGACCGCCTGGAATTTTCCGATCGGTTGCCCGAACTGCTCGCGCGTGCGCGCGTGCTCGATGCACGCCTCCAGCTGGCGCTGCATCGCACCCACGCAGGGCGCGAAGATGCAGCCCCGCTCCCATTCCATGGAGCTACGAAAGATGGTGGCACCCTGGCCGTCGCGGCCGAGGCGGTTCGCCGCCGGCACGCGGCACTCTTCGAAGAAGACCTGCGCCATGGGATCGGTGCGCAGTCCCATTTTTTCGATCTCGTTGCTGACGCGCACGCCCGGCGTGTCGCGCTCGACGATAAAGCCGGTGATGCCGAGGAAGCCCTTGTCCTTGCCGAGGGTCGCAAAGGTGAGAAACACATCGGCCAGCGGGGCGCTCGACACGAACGTCTTGCTGCCGGTGAGCACGTAGTGGTCGCCGTCTTTCACCGCGAGTGTGTTCATGGCGTGCGAATCCGACCCGGAGTCGGGTTCGCTCATGGCGTGGGCGCCGATCCACTCGCCGCGGCATAGGCGCGAGAGCACGCGATCCTTCTGCTCGGCGGTGCCGAATTCGTGGATGGGCGTTTGCACGCTCCACATCTGCGCGCCCAGCCCGAAGCCCAGGCCGTTGTCCTTGCACGCGTAGCCGAGTGTCTCCAGCACCATGAGGGTGGTGACCACGTCCAGTCCCTGGCCGCCGTGAGCGTCCGAGAACGGCATCCCTTGAATGCCGAACTCGGCGCATTTCTTCCAATGCTCGCGCGAAAACACGCCGTCGCGGTCGCGGCCGATGACGTCGTCGGCGAGCTCCTGTTTGGCGAAGCGAATCACCGCGTCGCGCAGCTCGTCTTGTTCCTTGGTAAAGGCGAAGTCCACTGTGGTGGCGGCTAACCGTCGCCGTTCGTCGCGTGGCGGGCGAGTGCGACCTTGTCCACCTTGCCGGTGGACGTCTTGGGGAGGCTTTCGCGCAACTCGATGCTCTCGGGAACCATGTAGCGTGGCAGATACTCGCCGCAGAAGGCGTGCAAGTCGGCGGCCTCGATGCCGGCGTCCGCCGCCATCACCACGAACGCCACCAGGCGTGCACCGATGGCCGGATCGGGCACGGCCACCACGGCGGCTTCGCGCACGCTGGCGTGGCGGTACATCGTGCTCTCCACTTCGCCCAACTCGATGCGATAGCCGCGGCTTTTCACCATGTCGTCGCGGCGGCCGAGGAAGATGTAGTCGCCGTTGTCGTCCAGCGTCACCAAGTCTCCCGTGCGATACGCAATCTCCTGGTAGCCGTGGTGCACCGGATTGGGTACGAAGTTGCGCTGCGTCTTCTCCGCATCGCCCCAGTATCCCTGTGCCACGAACGAGCCGCGCGCGTACAGCTCGCCCACATCGCCGGGACGCTCCACGCGCTTGCCTTCGTCGGTCAGGCCGAACACATCCATATTAGCGCAGCTCCGCCCAATTGGGATGGGCGCGGTGCGGTCCTCCGGAATTTCGGGCACGCGATAGTACGTGATCACGTTGGTTTCGGTCGGGCCGTAGAAGTTGTAGTACGCCGGCTTGGGGATGAACGCCATCAATTCGCGCAGGTACTTCACCGGAAACACCTCGCCCGCGAAGATGATCGTGCGCAGGGCGTCAAAGGTGAAGCGCGACAGATTTCCGCTGCGCACCAGGAGCGAGAGAATGGTCGGCACCGAATACCAAACCGAGATTCTCTCCTTGTCGATCCACTCCGCGAGACGGAACGGGAACGACGACAAACCCTCGGGGACCAGCACCAGCGCCGCACCCGCCTTGGCGGCGACGAACAGATCGAACACCGACAAGTCGAAGTGCAACGGCGCGTGACTCGAGAGTCGATCGTCCGCCGTGACGCCAATTTCTTGGTGAGCCCAATCGACGTAGGTCAGCGAGTTGCGGTGCGAGATCATGACTCCCTTGGGCACACCGGTCGAACCGGACGTGTACAGAATGTACGCGAGGTCGGTCTCGATCGCGGTGAGCGCGGGCGCCGGGCCATCGTGCGATTGCACCTGCGCCCAACTGGTCACGGGTATTGCGGCCGCAGGATCGAGCGGCGCGCTGTCGGCAAGAATGACACGTTCCAGCGCAGCACCCTTGGCGACAATCTCCGCCACCGCGGCGGATCGACTACCGGCTGTCAAGAGGACGCGAATGCCGCAATTCTCGATGATGTACGCGGCGCGGCCCGCGGGCGCGCCCGGGTCGATGGGCACGTAGGCCGCACCCGCCTTCATCACACCGTAGAGCCCGACGATGGAGCCGATCGATTTGGGCAAGAAGAGTCCCACCCGGTCTCCGCGTTGCACGCCCGACGCCGCCAGCACGGCGGCCAGGCGGTCGCTCAAGCGGTCGAGTTGGGCATACGTCAACGATTCCGCACCCGAAACGAGCGCGGTCCGATCCGGATAAGTCGAAGCAGCGTTAGTAAGTAAGTGCGGCAGCAGGTAATGCATTCGGGTTGCTGGAACTTCCGATGAGGAACCAAGAGTACCGCGACTGACGGATCCTGATTATAGCAGGTGGTGTCCCTACGCCTCAAGCTGCGCGTTGGCGGCGGCGTGAGCGTTCCTACGGCCGTGAGTTAGGAATCGGGAAGCTCGTTGAGGTCGTCGGCACGGCGCGGGAAGTGCCGTGCCAGCTCGGTGCCGACTTTCGCGATGCCTTCGCTGAGTCCGTCGGCAAAGCGGCCGTCGGCGAAGTGTACTTCCACCGTCTTGACGACGTCGGCCCAGAAATCCGCCGTCACATGCTGGTGAATCCCCTTGTCGCCGATCACCGCGAGCTTGCGATCGCGAATGGCGACGTAGAACAAGACCCCGTTGCGCGCGCGGGTGCGCGTCATGCCGATCTTCTCGAACGCCTTCTTCGCTTCGATGGTGGGCATGTGCTGGGTGCGGTCAACCATGTGAACCACGATCTCGCCCGACGTCTGCGCTTCCGCCCCGCGAATAGCCGCGGTAATGCGCTCGCGATCGTCGCGCGAAAGGAACGTGCGCACGGCTTCGTGATGGCTGCAGTGCAGCCGGTACGACAACAGTCCGCCAACGACGCAAAAGCCGATCGCGACGAGGCTCATCACGATGATGGCACCGCGCGTCCACGCCGACCAGGTTTGCTCGGGCGGTGCGATGATTTCTCGAAGGACGATGCCGGCCACGAGCAGCGCCAGCACACAGCCGGCCGCGGCGAAGAACGCGGCTACGGCGCGCAGGGTGCGGTATGACGCCGTGTGTGCCATTACCAGCGGCCCGAAGCCCCGCCACCTCCGAACGACCCGCCGCCGAACGAGCCTCCACCTCCGCCTCCCCAACCGCCGCCGCCCCCGCCGAACCCGCCCCAACCACCGCCGCCGATGTAGGGTCCGCCGCGCCAGCCCCCACCACGCCAGCCGCTGCGCGAAATCCATCCGCGCCGCGCGCGCCGCGCGATGTTGGCGAAAACGATGATGAAGATCAGCATGATGAGGAGCGGCAACCAGGGGGGCGGGTCGGAGCTCTCGGGCTCAGGAATGGTCTCGCCGCGCGCGAGCTTCGCGAGGCTCGTCACCGCGTTCATCAAACCTTCGCCGTAGCGCCCCTCGCGGAACGACGGCGCGATTTGTTCGCGAATGATGCGGCCCGCGAGCGCGTCGTTGACCACCCCTTCGAGGCCGTAGCCGACCTCGATGCGCACGCTGCGCTCGTCCATCCCCACCACGATCACAGCACCGTTGTCGCGCTCCGCATTTCCCGGCTTCCATTTTTCCGCCAGTGCCATCGACACGTCCTCGATGGGATCGCCCTGCAGCGATTTGAAGACGGCGATGCCGACCTCGAGGCCGCGCTTGTCGTACGCCATGAGCGTGTCTTCCAACGCGCGGCGCTCGGAGGACGACAACACGCCGGTCTCGTCGTACAGGAATTTGGCCGGCGCCTCGGGCAGGCGGACGCGCACGCTGG
>JAICFA010000081.1 GCA_025923935.1 Candidatus Krumholzibacteriia bacterium | reverse complement strand
ATGGATGCCGAAGGTATTCGCGAGCCGCCCCGGTGCGGCTTCCAACAGATAGACGCCGTCCAGGTCGCCGCGCGCCACCAGTTGGTACGCGCTGGTGTCGTCGGCGGTCTCGCCGACGACGTTTCCGACCACCGCCAACGCTTGCAGCGTGGCGACGTCGACGCGCCGGATGTCGCCGAGAGGAAACGAATCGCGGGTCGACTGCACGAAGCGATCCCCCGTCTCAGGGTCGACCGTGAATGCGAAGCTCGCGCGCAGCGGTTTCGGGGAAACAATTACGCTGCGCTTGGTGCGCGCGAAGCCGAACGGCAGCCCTTCGATAGCGGCAGCACGGGCCACGATGTCGCGGAACGCCGCGCTCTTGCGATACGCCGCGCCGAAGGCGCGGTTTTCTTCCGATAGCTCGCGCAGCGTCGCACCGTGGTGGCGCGACGCGATCTTGATGGCCTCTTCCACGTCGCCGGGGACATTCACCATCCAGCGCGCCACGATGCGCAGTGCGCGCGCCGCGGTGGTGTGCTCCACCGAAGGCACGTAGCCGATCCCCGCGCCGTCGAACACACGGTTCAAGCTCCCCAGCACGCGCGCGCGAAACTCGGGTGCGGTCTGAATGTCGAGAATACGTCCGTCCACGGGGTCGAAGCGCGGCCGAAAATTCGCGTGCAGCGCATAGGGATCGAAGGTGGAGAGGCCCAAGAGGTGGGCGCACAAGGATTGCAGCGACAACCCGGTCGCCGGACCCGCCAGCGCTCCGGCGCGCCGCATGTGTCCCACCACATCGGCGAACTGCAGCATCGTTTCCGCCAAGTCGGCGCGTTCCAGCGCGTCGATCTCCCGATCCAGCCGCGCCCGCGTCACGGATGCGTCATCCGCACCCGGGTAGCGTTCATTCCAGGCGGATTCGACCCGTGTCCGCAGCGCGCGCAGCGCTTCCGCCCCGGCGCCGAACATTTCACTTTGCGTCTCGTCTTCCCGCGCGGCGATTCCGTCCATGAGATCGGGCTGCACCAGTGCCGCGATGAGTGCGGCATTGGTGTGGGCTTCCGGTTGCGCGTCGTAGGCGGGCGACATCTCGGCGGGATTGCGCATGCCGCCGCCGGCGCCGGCGACCTCGAGGCGCGGGTCGCTGAATACGCGATGCTCGAATGCGCGCTCCGCCACCAGGCCCGCCAGGCCGTCGTGCGGGTGGCGGGCACTGCCCGCGAAGCGCACATCTTGCACCAGCACCGGAGCGATACCGAGCTCGGCGGGGGCAGGCGGCGAGGATACTTCGCGCGCTTCGACAAACAACCGGTCGCCGAAAATGTCGCGCAGCGCGGTGAGAACGGGTGCCGAAAACTCCGCGCGCGACGCTACGCCAGCGATGGCCACGACACCGTCGCTGCGGGTTTCGAGGTCAACCGTGGTGAAAGATTCGCGGCGCTCGCGCCGTGTGGCCGAGAGGGTCGCGGCGGCGCACACGTTGCGCAAACCGGCGCGATCCAGGGCGAGCAGGGTCAGCGTGTGGGCGGACTCGGTGTCGTCGTCGAGCACCAGCAGCGTGCCGTAGATGGGCTTGATGCCGCACTCGCGGGCGGCGCGGTGAAACTCCACGAAGCCGTATGTCCCGCCCACGTCGGTCAACGCCACCGCGTCGAAGCCGATGAGTTGTGCGTGACGGCATAATTCGGCGGGTGTCGACAGGCCATGGCCCAGGCTGTACGACGACAGCACACGCAGGTGCACGAATGGCCGCAAATTTCGTGTCGACATACGCTACGCGTCCCCCGGCGGCAGCCCTCGTGGGGCCTCCGCCGGGCAGCGTTCTTCGGGAGGAAAGTGGTGAGCCGCCCGGGAGTCGAACCCGGTACCACCTGCTTAAAAGGCAGGTGCTCTAACCAGATGAGCTAGCGGCTCCCAAAAAATTCAAGCACCGAGGGCCGTCGAAGGACCGCGCGGTATGCGCACCATCGCGGATCGTTCCGGCCCGAGCGAAACCAAATGAATCGGACACGCCACCAAGCCTTCGAGATGGCGAATGTAGTCGATAGCCGGGCGTGGCAGGTCTTCCAGGCGGCGACCCGCAGTGGCTTCTTTCCAACCCGGCAACGTTTCGTACTTCGGTGTGACCTGCTCGACGTCGCGCGCGTCGGCGGGAAAGACGTCGACGGTGCGTTTGCCCATGCGATACGCGTTGCACACCTTGACCGACGGAAACGTATCGAGCACGTCGAGCTTGGTGAGCGCGATGTCGGTCATGCCGTTGAGCTTCACTACTGTGCGCGCCGCCACCGCGTCGAACCAACCGCAGCGCCGCGGACGTCCCGTGGTGGTTCCGTACTCGCGGCCGATCTCGCGCAGCTTTTCGCCCACGCTGCCGGTTTCTTCGGTGGGAAACGGACCGTTGCCCACGCGCGTGCAATACGCCTTGAAGATGCCGACGATGCGGTCGAATGCCGACGGCGGCAACCCGGTGCCGGTAGCGGCCCCGCCCGCGGTGCACGACGACGAGGTCACGTACGGATACGTCCCATGGTCGATGTCGAGCAGCGAGCCTTGTGCACCCTCGCACAGCACGCGGCGTCCTGCGGCCACGGCGTCCCACAACACCGGCCGCGTGTCGGCGACGAGTGGCGCGAGGCGTGCGCGCGCCGCCATGATGCTGTCGGCCACTTTCTTGGGAGACAGCGGCTTCAACCCGCGCGCTTTCAAGATGCGATTGTTCTCGCGCACGCGGTCGGAGACCAGGTCGCGCAGACTCGCGGGCGTGCGCAACAGGTCGGCCATGCGAATCCCCTCGCGGCGCGCCTTGTCGGCGTACGCGGGTGCGATGCCCTTGCGCGTGGTACCGATGCCTCCGTCGGAGCGGCGGTCCTCGGAGTCACAATCGAGCAGCACGTGGTACGGCAGCACGAGGTGCGCTTGCGCGCTGACGAGGATGCGCCCGGTGGTGTCGACGCCGCGCGACACGATCCCGTCGATCTCGGCGACTAGTGCCAGCGGATCGATCACCATGCCGCCGCCCAGTACGCACGTCACCTTGGGATAGAGAATCCCCGACGGAACCTGGTGAAAGGCGAACTTCTCGCTGCCGACGACCACCGTGTGCCCCGCGTTGGCCCCGCCTTGGTAGCGGACCACGACGTCCACGTCGCGCGCGAGGTAGTCGATGATCTTCGCCTTACCTTCGTCGCCCCATTGTCCGCCCACCACCAACGTGACCGGCATTCCACTCCTTGGCGCGTATCCGCGCAGTCCACACAGAAAAATCCGCCCCCGCGGGGAGGCGGCCATACTCGGCGCTCGCAGCACCGGCCGACATTATAGGAGCCCCTCGCGGGCCGGTCAACGACGTCGCCGTTAGCGCGGCGTGTTGACGGCGTCGCGTATCTCGCCCCGTGCCAAGGCCAACCCGATGGACTCGGCGACGTCGGTCGCTACGCGGCGCTGGGCGTCGGTGGTGGCCGCACCCAGGTGGGGCGTGAACACCGACCGCGGGTGCGTCAAGAGACGATTGGTGCCGGGCGGCTCGGCGTCGAAGACGTCCAAGCCCGCCGCGGCCACGTGGCCCGAATCGAGTGCGTCGGCCAGGGCCGTTTCGTCGACGATGCCGCCGCGCGCGCAGTTGATGACGAACACACCTTTCTTCATCGCGGCAATTTCCCGCACACCGATCAAGCCGCGCGTCTCCGGCACCAGCGGCGCGTGCACCGTGATCCAATCCGCCTGCGGTAAGAGCTCGTGGAGCGACACCATGCGGATGCCGGCCCCGGCGTCCGACGGCGCGACGAACGGGTCGGTGGCGAGGACCGTCATCCCGAACGCTCGGGCGCGCGCCGCCACTTCGCTGCCCACGCGCCCCAACCCAATTATGCCCAGCACCTTTTGATTGAGCTCGACACCCTTGAAGCTGTCGCGGTCCCACTTCCCGCTGGTCACCGTCGCATGTGCGCGCGGGATCTCACGCGCCACCGCGAGCATCACCGCAAGCGTGTGCTCGGCGGTCGAGATGGTGTTGCTACGCGGCGAGTTGATCACCACGATGCCGCGTCGCGTCGCGGCCGCGACGTCGATATTGTCGACGCCCACGCCGGCACGCCCGATGAAGCGCAGCTTCGTGCCGCGATCGATGACATCGCCGGTGACGTGTGTGGGGCTGCGCACCACGATGGCGTCGTATTCGCCGATCATGTCGAGGAGCTCGGCCGGCGACGGCGTGCCGATGGAGACGGCTTCGATGCCGCCGAAGGATTCGAGCACGCGGACCGCGTCGGCGGCGATGCGGTCGGTGAGGAGAACTCGGCTCACCGCGCACTCCGCGCTTGATAGGAGCGTCGCAGCGCGTCGACACCGGCGCCAAAGTTCTTGGAGAGCCCAAGATCATTGAGCGTGGCTTCGAACGCGGAGACCACGGTGTACATGTCGGCCTCGTCGTAGTAGCCCAGGTGCCCGATGCGCACGATCTTCCCCTTCAACGATCCCTGTCCGCCGGCGATCTTCAGGGCGTAGCGCTTTTCCATGTGCTTGGCGATGGCACCGGCCGAGTCACCCGGCGTCAGCACCGCGGTGGTGGCGTTCGACGGTACCTTGGCGAGCAGTTCCATGCCCATCGCGGTCACCGCCGCGCGCACCGCACTTGCGTTGGCGTCGTGGCGCGCAATCACGTTCTCCAATCCCTCTTCACGCATCATCTGCAGCGCTTTTTCCAGCGCCAGCACGATGGTGATGGCGGGCGTGTAGGGCGTATCGCTCTTCTCCGCCGACGCCACCGCCTTGAGGAGGTCGAAATAATAGACCGGATGCCGGCCCGCTTTCATTTTCGCGATCGCTGCCGGCGAGAGCGCGACGTAGCCGAGCCCGGGCGGGATCATCACACCCTTCTGCGATCCTCCCACCACGGCGTCCAGGCCCCACGCGTCGGTGCGCACGTGGTGCGCACCCGCGCTGGTGATGGCGTCCACCGCGATCAATGCCCTGTTCTTCTTGGCAATGCGCGCGAACGCTTCCACGTCTTGCAAGGCACCCGTCGACGTCTCGGAATGCGTCGTGAACAGTACGGCGGCCCCGGGGTTCTCTTTGAATGCGCGCTCCACGCTTTCGGGCGAGGCGATGTCGCCGTATTCGGTGCGGATCGCCACCACGTTCACGCCGAACACTTCCGCGATCTCGCGCCAGCGCTCGCTGAACTTACCCACTTCGGTGACGATGACGGTCTCGCCCGGCCGGGTCAGGTTGACCACGGTGGCTTCCATCGCCCCCGAACCCGAGGCGGTTAGGATGACGACGGGATGGGTCGTCTCCAAGACGTACTGCAGCCCGCGCATCGACGCGGTGAGCGCCTGGCGAAACTCTTCGGTGCGGTGGTGAATGAGCGGACGGGCCTGGGTTTCGAGCACTTCCGCCGGAACGGCAGTCGGTCCGGGCGTGAACAACTTGGGCGATCTCATGGGTCGGCGTGACTCCGGTGGTTTCGAGGAAGGTTCAACGGACGCCAGGCATTATACGCGCCGCCCCGGGGGCGCGGAAGCGCGATCCCATCAGGCTCCCCAACGGGTTTCGATCCACGCCCACAGCTCCCTTTTTCCCGTGCCGTTGACGCTGGAAAACGGTACCACGCCGGTGTCGGTGGGCACGTCGAGATGCTTCAAGGCTTTCGCGATGCTCTGGCGCAAGGACGACTTGGGCACCTTGTCGGATTTGGTAAACACCAGGCACAACGGCCGGTCCGTCGCGAGCAAGCCGTCGACGGATTCCACGTCGAGGTCGGTGGGCGCGTGGCGCGCGTCGATGAGCTGCACCAGCGAATTCTGCCGGTCGCGGGCCTCCAGATACTGCTCGCGCAGGCGGCGTAAGCGCTCGATCTCGGCCTTGGGGAGCTTGGCGTACCCGTACCCGGGCATGTCGACCAGCACGAAGTCGGCGTTGATCAAAAAGAAATTCGCAGCGCGCGTCTTGCCCGGCGTTTTGGAAACACGCGCCACACCGCCGCGGCCCAAAATGGTATTGATGAGCGACGACTTGCCCACGTTAGAGCGCCCGAACAGCGCAATCTCGCGATAGCGCGCATCGGGAAGCGGCTCCGGATAGCCGAACGAGCCCATGAATTCTACCGAGCGGATCTGCATGTGCTTTGCGTTGGAAGCAATAACGCGGCGAGATTATAATGACGCGCCGGTGTTTCGTCGCTAGCGTTTGTTGCCAGCCATGACCCCTCTGACACCAGAATCGCTCGCCGCGGCCGGGCTTTCGCCCGCGGAAGCGGCCCGCGTGGCCCAGGGCTACCGCCGTTTCACGGAGGGCCAAGACGCCGCGCGCGCGTGGCACCGAGTGTCGCGCGAGCTGTTGACGCCCCAACACCCGCACGCGGTCCATCGCACGCTCTACGACGCGGTCTTTGCCTCCTGGCCGGCCGAAAAAGGACCGCGGCCCGCGTGGACGCCCACCCAGGATGAGGCGCATGCGACGCACATCGCGGACGCACTCGAGCGGCTGCGCTTGGACGACTATCGGTCGTTTCACAGCTGGTCGGTGCAGAACCGCGAGGCATTCTGGCGCGATTTCATCGCCACGCGCGAGATTTCGTTTCGTACCCCGCCGCGTCGCGTGTTGAACGATTCGCGTGGCGCGGAGTATCCCGATTGGCTGCCGGGGGCGCGCATGAACATCGTGGACAGTTGCTTTTTGGCCCCGCGCGACACGCCTGCCATCGTGCATCGCAAAGCCGGCGGGCCGTTGGAGTCGATCACGTACGCGGAACTCGACATTCTGTCCGATCGCTTTGCGCGAGCATTGCACGACGCAGGCATCCAAGGCGGTGTGGCGATCGTGATGCCGATGACCGTCGAGGCGATCGTCGCGTACCTCGGCATCGTGAAAGCGGGCGTAGCCGTCGTGTCGATCGCGGACAGCTTCGCACCGGATGAGATTCGCACGCGGATGGAGATTGCGGGTGCGACCGTCGCTGTCACCCAGGACGTCGTCGTCCGCGGCGACAAGACGCTGCCGATGTACGAGAAACTCGTCGCCGCCGGAACGGCGGCTTGCATCGTCGTCGCACGCGAGAGGAACCTCGCGATGTCCCTGCGCCCGAATGACCGCGAATGGCGCTCGTTCCTCTCTGACAGCGAGCACTTTGAGGCTAAGGCGTCCACACCCGCCGATGCGACCAACATCCTATTCTCGTCCGGCACCACCGGGGAGCCCAAAGCGATTCCATGGTCGCACACGACACCCATCAAGTGCGCCATGGACGCGTACTACCACCACGACATTCATGCCGGCGACGTCGTCGCGTGGCCGACCAATCTCGGATGGATGATGGGACCATGGCTGATCTACGGGAGCCTAGTGAACCGCGCCACCATCGCGTTGTGCGACGACGCACCCAACACGCCCGCCTACTGCCGCTTCGTGGCCGATGCGAAAGTGACCATGTTGGGCGTGGTGCCGAGCCTGGTGAAGGCGTGGCGAGCGAACGACATGACGCGCGATGTCGATTGGTCCGCACTGCGCGCATTCAGCTCCACCGGTGAAGCATCCAACGCAGACGACTACTTGTGGCTGATGGCGCGCGCGCGCTACCGGCCGGTGGTCGAGTATTGCGGCGGCACCGAGATCGGCGGCGGCTTCGTGACCCAGGCGCTGGTGCAGCCGTCATCGCCGGCGACGTTTTCGACTCCCACGCTCGGGCTCGACCTCGCCATTCTCGACGAAGAAGGAAAACCTGCACCGCAGGGCCAACTCTACGTGGTTCCGCCGTCTATTGGGCTGTCACTGACTCTCCTCAATCGCGACCACCACGACGTGTATTACGACGGAACTCCCGCGGGTCCGAACGGAGAACCGCTGCGCCGCCATGGCGATCAATTCGAAGTCCTGCCGTACGGTTATTATCGGGCTCAAGGACGCGCCGACGACACTATGAACTTGGGCGGGATCAAGGTCAGCTCGGCGGAGATCGAGCGAGCCGTGGCCACCGTCGACGGTGTGATCGACGCGGCTGCCATTGCGATCGAGCCGCCGGGCGGCGGCCCCAGCCTATTGGTGCTCTACCTCGTCGCGCGCGCCGGCGACGCCGACGCATTGCGCGCCGCCGCACAGAAGGCCATCGCGGCACGGCTGAACCCGTTGTTTCGCGTGCACGAGGTGCGCGTGGTGGATTCTCTTCCCCGCACGGCGTCGAACAAAGTCATGCGGCGCGTGCTACGGGATCAATACAAGGCAGCACAGGCATAGGGACGAATGCCTCGGCCCGTGGTCGAACCGAAAGCTAGTGCGCGACGTGCGACTCGATGTACTCGAAGTAGCCCTGGCGCTCGCGCTCGCCTTCACGCTTGATCGGCCGGCGCGTGGCGCGCGGCAGCGGACGCTCCAGTGCCACCTTGAGCACGTCGCGCAGTGTCTCCGCAGTGTGAATGCGTAAGCCCGCGCGTACTTCGCGCGGCAGCTCCTTGATCATCTGCGAGCAGCCCTTGGGGATAATGACTTCCTTGATGCCCGCGCGCAGCGCCGCCACCGTCTTTTCGTTGAGGCCGCCCACCGGGAGGACTTCGCCCTTGAGGGTGAGCTCGCCCGTCATGGCGACGTCGCGCCGCACCGGAATCCCGAAGAAGTTCGACACCAAAGCACTGGCGATCGACACGCCGGCGCTCGGCCCGTCCTTGGGAATCGCACCCTCCGGCACGTGAATGTGCACGTCGATCTCGTGGAAGAAGTTTTTCTTGAGCGGCAGCACGCGCGCCATGCTGCGCGCGTACGACAGCGCAATCTGCGCGGACTCTTGCATCACGTCGCCCAGTTGGCCGGTGATGGTGAGCTTGCCCGAGCCCGGCATGAACGTCGCCTCGATGCGCAGAATGTCGCCGCCGAAGCTCGTCCAGGCGAGCCCCGTCGCCACGCCGACAATATTGCGGTCGTGGATCTCTTTCTCCGTGAACAGCGGCACGCCGAGATACTTCTCGAGATTTTTCGGCGTCACCTTCACCGTCGACACACGCCCCGCGCTGGCCACGTTCTTCGCCACCTTGCGCAGAATCTTGGCCAACTCGCGCTCCAAATTGCGCACGCCGGCTTCGCGCGTGTAGGACTGAATCATGCGCCGCACCGCGGCATCGCTGACCTGCACGTCGGTCGGCTTGAGGCCGTGGCGCGGGAGCATCTTGGGGAGAAGATGGCGGCGCGCGATGCGCACCTTCTCCGACTCCAGATAGCCCGGCAGCCGGATAATCTCCATGCGGTCTTGCAACGCCGCCGGGATGGTGTGGGTCACGTTCGACGTGGTAATGAACATGACCTCGCTCAAGTCGAACTCGACTTCCAAGTAGTGATCGCTGAACGAGTGGTTCTGCTCCGGATCGAGCACTTCCAACAGTGCCGCCGCCGGATCGCCGCGAAAGTCGCTCGACATCTTGTCGATCTCGTCCAGCAGCATGACCGGATTCTTGGTGCCGGCCTTGATCATGGACTGGATAATGCGTCCCGGCATCGAGCCGATGTAGGTGCGGCGGTGGCCGCGAATCTCCGCCTCGTCGCGCACACCGCCCAACGAGAAGCGCACGAACTTGCGCCCCATGGCGTCCGCGATCGACTGGCCCAGCGACGTCTTGCCCACCCCCGGCGGTCCCACGAAGCAGAGAATGGGGCCCTTGAGCGTGCTGGAGAGTTTCATCACCGCTAGATACTCGAGAATGCGCTCCTTCACCTTGCGCAGGCCGTAGTGGTCCTCGTCGAGCTGGCGGCGCACCGCACCCAGGTCGACGCGCTCGTCGGAGCGCGTGTTCCACGGCAGGGCCAGCATGGTGTCGAGGTAGTTGCGCACCACGGTGGCTTCCGGCGACATGGCGGGCATGCGACCGAGGCGGTCCATCTCCTTGTTGGCGACCTCGCGCGCGCGCTCGGGCATGCCCGCGGCTTCCACGCGCTCGCGCAAGTCGTCGATCTCGTTGCTCTCGTCGCCGCCGTGGCCCAACTCCTTGCGGATCGCCTTGAGCTGCTCGTTGAGATAGAACTCTTTCTGGTTTTTCTGCACCTGGCTGCGCACTTCGCCTTCGATTTTCTTTTCCAGGCGCAGGATCTCGAGCTCTTCGGCCAGCACGGTGCCGAGGAGGCGGTAGCGCTCGCTGAGCTCGATCGCCTCCAACAGCGGCTGCTTGGCCTCGATCTTGGCGATCAGGTGCGAACCGATCGAGTCGGCCAGCCGGTCCGGGTCCTCGATAGGTAGCACCGAGCGCAGCACTTCATCGGGAATGCGTTTGTTGAGCTGGACGTACTCGGTGAATTGGGAGGAAACGCTGCGCACCATCGCTTCCATCTGATTCGACTCGACGGAGGAAGCACTCACCATGCGGACGTCGGCGCGCAGGTATTTTTTTGTTTTGTGGAAGCGCAGCGCCTGGCCGCGCGATACACCTTCCACCAAAATGCGCATGGTGCCTTCGACCAAGCGCATCAGTTGGAGAATTTTCACCACCGTGCCCATCTCGTAGAGATCGTCGGACGCGGGGTCGTCGACGTTCATCTGGCGCTGCGTCAAAACCAGCAGCAGGCGGTCGCCCTTCATGGCTTCGTCGAGGGCGGCCAAGGAGCGCGGGCGCCCGACCAAGAGCGGTGTCACCATCCCCGGAAAAATCACGACATCCCGCAACGGGAGGACAGGAACACTTTCGGGGACACGCACGCCGTCGTCTTGCTCGGAAGCAACCATAGATGAACCCTCCTGGGCCCAGCCTAAGCGGAAACCGTAAAACAGGGGAACATTAAAAAACGGCGAAGGGGGGCGTCGCCGCGCCTTTTTTCTTAATTAGGCTTCTTTGACGCGGCGGTCTCGCTGTACCACGATCTCGGGCTCGACGTGCTTGTTGATGGTGTCTTCGGTGATGACCACCTTGCGCACGTCGCTGCGCGACGGGATGTCGTACATCAAGCGCAACATCGTCTCTTCCATCACGGCGCGAAGGCCACGCGCGCCGGTTTCACGGCGCTTGGCGATGCGAGCGATGGCGCGGACGGCGCTCTCTTCGAACACGAGCTCCACGTCTTCCATTTGGAAGAGCTTCTTGTACTGCTTCGTGAGCGCGTTCTTCGGGCGCGTCAGGATCTCGATCAGGGCGCTTTCGTCCAGCGGATCGAGGACGCCGACGATGGGAAGGCGGCCCACTAGCTCCGGAATCAAACCAAACTTAATCAGGTCCTCGGGAGCGACATGGCGCAGCACGCGCGAGCGCTCGTCCTTGGTGGTACCCTTGTTGTCGCGGCCGAATCCGAGCACCTTGCGCCCCGTGCGCTGCTCGATGATGCGGTCCAATCCTTCGAAGGCTCCTCCGCAAATGAAGAGGATGTTCTTCGTGTTGATCTCGATGTAATTCTGCTGCGGGATCTTGCGCCCGCCCTGCGGCGGCACGTTGGCCACCGCACCCTCCAGCATCTTGAGCAGTGCCTGCTGCACGCCCTCGCCGGAGACGTCGCGCGTGATCGACGGGCTGTCGGTCTTGCGCGCGATCTTGTCGATCTCGTCGATGTAGACAATGCCCTTCTCGGCGGCCGCCACCGACGATCCCGCATTCTGGTACAGCTTGAGCAGGATGTTCTCCACGTCTTCGCCCACGTAGCCCGCCTCGGTGAAGGCGGTGGCGTCGACGAT
>JAICFA010000080.1 GCA_025923935.1 Candidatus Krumholzibacteriia bacterium | reverse complement strand
TAGCCCCAGAACTTGCCGGTGATGCCGACACCCGACTGCACTTCGTCGACGACGAACATGATGTCGTGCTCGAGCGTGATCTCGCGCAAGAAACGGAAGAACTCGGGACGGAAGTGGTTGTCGCCGCCTTCGCCCTGCACCGCCTCGATGATGAGTGCGGCGATGTCGTCGCCGTGGAGGCGAATGGCCTCCTTGATCTCTTGCTTGGCCTGTTCTTCCAGTGCCACCACGTCGTCGAGGTGCTTCTCCAGCGGGAAGGTGGCCTTGGGGTTCACGATGCGCGGCCAGTTGAATTTCGGGTAGTACTTGATCTTCACCGGATCGGTGTTGGTCAGCGACATGGTGTAGCCGGTGCGGCCGTGGAACGCTTCGCGGAAGTGGATCACCTGCTGGCCCACTTCTTTGGTCGCACCTTTCTTGAAATTCTTCTGAACCTTCCAGTCGAACGCCGCCTTGAGCGCGTTCTCGATCCCGAGTGCGCCGCCCTCGATCAAGAACATGTGCGGCAGCTCGCGCGGAATCGCGAAGCGGTCCATCGCCTCCACGAACTCCGCCATTTGCTGGCTATAGAAGTCCGAGTTGGACGGCTTGTTGACCGCGACCGCGCCCAGCTTGTCGCGGAACGCGGGGTCGGTCAGCTTGGGATGGTTGATGCCGATGGGCAGCGAGGCGAAGAATTGGAAGAAGTCGAGATAGGTGCGGCCGTCGGCTTTGTCCCGCAGTCGAATCCCCTCGCTCTGTTCGAGGTCGACGACGATGGGAAAACCGTCCACCAGCATGTGGCGGCCGATGGTCTCGAGCACATTCTTGGGCTCGACGTGGATATCCGTTCCGGCCCCGGTCGCGTGCGCCATGGGAAACTCCTCGCTATTCGTGAAAGGGTCGTCGGGTCGGTCGTGCGTGGGTCCGATTGTCCCTCAAGTGAACCGATCTCTTGAGGCTACGCTACTGGATTCCCCAAGCGGGTGTCAAGGACCCACGCGGAGCGCTGAATTGGCCCAATGACAGCAAGTTAGGGGCCACTCTTAAAGTTTTGCCGCCACCGCGGCGGCGCCTCTTCGTAGACCAATCTGCCGCCGGTGAAGGTGTTGATGACACGCAAGCCATCCAGGTCCGCGAAGAGCGGATTCCCCGACAGAATCACGACGTCGGCGGGGTCACCAACGACGAGTCCCTTGGCCGGCCCGCCACTCCACAGCGTGCGCTCGGCAATGGTGTAGCGGGTACACGCATCGATGGCGCCGATCCGCTCGGCTTCGATGGCGTGGCGGGTCGCTCCGTTGAGCCCAAATAGCGGCCCCGCCGGCATGCCGTCCGAGCTGAACAGGATGCGCGCACCCGCGCGCAAGAGGGTGGCGAACGGGTTGTGGCGCTGCCACCGTTCGCGGCCAAGCCGTCGTTCGTAGAGACCGCCTTCGCCTCCCCAGTTGCGCACGAAGTTCGGCTGCATGACGAGCGGCACGCCCAAGCGCACGATGCGCTCGATGTCGCGCTCCGCGATGATTTCCGCGTGCTCGATGCGAACGCGAGCCCCCGCCTCCCCGGCCGCTTCGATCGCGTCCAGCACCGTCGACATGGCACGGTCGCCGATGGCGTGGATGGCGCACTCGATGCCCTGTTCCGCGCACGCGGCGATTTCGACCGCCAGTGACGCCGCCTCCACCAGGAGCTCACCGCGTGTATCGGCGTCCGCGTACGGTTGGTGCAACGCCGCCGTGCGCGCGCCCAACGATCCGTCGCTGAAAATCTTGATGCCCACCGCACGCACCAGAGATGCATCGGCCTTTTCGAGCCGCGCACACGCCGCCGCGAAGTCGCGCGCACTTGTGTGCAGGTAGGCGTCGATCCGCAGCGGGCGCCGATCCAAGCACTTTAGGCCGTCGACGTAAACGTCGATGGTGTCGGGGTCGACGATGTCGTGGATCTTGGTGATGCCGAGCGAGTGGAGGTGGCGGACGGCGTTTTCCATGGCGGCCGACACCGAGGCATCGGGGGGTCGCGTCAATCGGTTGGCTTCGAAGACTGCGTCCTCGGTGATGCGCCCGCTCTCACGGTCCACGAAGCGGTCGAGTCCGCGGGGCGCCAGGAGGTCGAGGAGCGCGTCGTTCGCAACACCGACGTGGCAGCACACTCGCCGCGCGTACACCGGCTGCGTGGCGCTGATCGCATTCAAATCTTGTCGCGTCGGCAGTGCAGGCTCGGCCCAATCGCTCTCGTCGAAATCCACCCCCACCGTCGCGGCACCTCCGCCACCACCGCGAGCCAATCGAGCCACCGCATCGGCTGCGCCGGTCGCACCGCTCAAATCGACGCGCAGCGACTTGTTGGCGAGCGAGATGAGATGGAAGTGCGCGTCGGCGAAGCCCGGGCAGACGAACCGGCCGGAAGCCCCGATCGCGCCAGACGCGTGCCGTCCCTCGGCGATACGGCCGTCGTAAAAGGTAATCGAGCGTTTTTCGAAACGAACCGAGCCGTCGAGGTCGTGCGTCCATACATGGCCGTTGCCAATTTCGAATGCTTCCACGGGGGCATTCTACCAGAAAAAAACAAGGGGGCCGATTCTTGGAGGAGGCCCCCTTGTCCCAACCCGTCCAGTGGCGGACCGAACGGGCAGTTCATTGCCGACGCATTGCGTCTAGGTCACTCGTCGTAGCCCTGCACGTCCTCGTCGTAGCCGGCGACGTCTTTCTGGTATTGCCACGTGCGGCGCTTTTCGACGTCGATCTTGTGGCTTTCGACGAGCGAGTTGGTCTGGTCGAACACGAAGACGAGTCCGTGTTCGTAGTAGACCCACTTCTCCTTCACCTGTCCGTATTCATTCAAACGGAGGCGGTGCGGTGTGTAGCCGTACTCGTCGTAAACGGCCTTCTTGTCGCCGTCCAAATTCTTGACATAGAGGAAGTGACGAAGGTTCTTGCGTTCCCTCTCCCCCGTCACCTGGGGGGCGTAATACATGGCCTCGGCGAAGGCCGGTGCTGCCATCAACACCGACAACGCGACGGACCACACGAACTTTCTCATGCTCCGACTCCTTAGATGCTAAGACTTGTGTTGTTTGGAGCTTACGGTTGCGTCTTATTGTATCACATTCAATCCCAAAAGGGCAAGATGGGGGCCTTGCGTGCGCGTTACGGTGGATCCGTTCGCGTCGCGTTAAGCCTAGGCTGGACGGGAAATTAGCGGTGTCTTGCGGGCGCGGATGGGGAGGAAAAAATTAGGGCCCGCTCGCCGGCTGTCGCTTGAGTTTGGAACAGGGGCAACAGGCGGAAGACAAGCAGGGCCCTATGAGCCGGTTCGGGGACGAGCCCCGTGAATGCCGGCAGTATACCACACCGAGTTTGCTTCGCTAGGGCGCTCCTGCGGCGTCCGCGGGAAGCCGCGGGAGCTGCCATTCGTCGAAGAGAATGTGCTCGATCGCCGTCTTCACTTCGCCCGGGTTGAAGTACACCGGGGGAAATCCAAATACGGCGCTGCGCGCACCCACCGCTCCCGGAATGTCCTGCGCCACTACGTCTCGGTACGCACCGGTCCAAAATGCGACCGGCTGCAAGTACGTGCGCTCGGACGTGTCACGACACACCAATCCGTAGATCGGCTCGAAGCAGGGGCGCGGCTCGGGTACGAACTGGCACGCCGCGCCCACACGAAAGTAGGTCGGGTTGTAAACCTCGGCGTCGATTCCCTGTGTCTCGGGCGCATACGCCTTGCCCGGTCCTGCGACTTCGGGGCGCAGGCGCAGCGACGGGAAGCTCACGTCGAGCGGCTGCGCTTCGCGCATGGTGTCGTCGCGCGTCGATGCGGTACCCGGCTGGCGGTAGCCGGGCGACACCGGACAGTAGCGACGATTGCTCCCCGAGCCGGGGACGCGCGCGCGCGACGTCGGCAAGTATCCGAAATCGATCGCGTCGACGCACAAGTCCTGCACCGCGAAGCTGGTGCTGCCCGGCGGATTCTCGATATCGGGCGAACCGGTCTGCGGGTCTTCGGTCTCGTAGAGCGGGATCAGGGGCCAGCGCACCACCAAATCGGCGCGACGCGGCAAGATATTCTGAATGGGCTGCTGGCCGGCGATGAGCACGTGCACGCCGGCTTGCATCGAGAGCCCGATAGCGTTGGGCACCACCTTGCCGGAAACGCCCGCGCGCGCGTCGCACGGTGTGGCGTTCGCGGAGGTTTGCGTCGAGCGAAATTGGATGTACTGGTACAAGAGCGGCAGGCGTGTGGCGGCGGTGGTGGTGACATCGCCGAACACACTCCAGATGATCGACTTGTAGGTCGCGAGCGTGACCAGAGGAATCTCGCGCTCGGTCGCACTCGACACCATGTCGCGCGAGGCATCGAAGTCGGCCACGTTCGACACTACACCGGACCAGAACTCGTCGTGCTCGACGTCGTTGGGAACGCTGCCGTTGGTCAGGGCAAAGCCGGAGAAGCCGGCATTCTCGTCCGCGGAATAATCGTCGACCACCAGCAAGTTGCGTTCGCCGGTAAAGCGCACCACGTTGACCTTGACCTCGACGCGCGAGCAGAATCCCGAGTTGTCGATCACTTCCGCGGTGAAGGTGTGCGTTCCAAAGTTGAAGGAGCGCGGGGGCGTGACCGTGGTGGAACCGATGAACGGGGTATAGTCGACTTCCCACTGATCGGGATCGTTCAGGTCCAAAATGTCCCAGCCATAGCGATACCCCGACACGGTGCCGCCGTAGTCGTCTGCGCATGCGCTCAACGTGAACGACATGCCTACGCCGGCAGCCATGTCGAGGATGGTCAGCGGATAGTCGCATGTCGAGGCTATCACGCTGCCCACGAATTCATTGCTGACGATGAGTCTGGGTCCGGTGGTGCGCCGCGACACTTTCACGCGGCGCGCATTCATGTACTCGTCCAACACCGGGGTGACCGCACCCGCGTCGTCTTTGGCGCGCATCGCGAACACGTAGTCGCCGAATTCCATGGGCGGGGTGGTCCACGACTTGCCGCTGTCGGCCGGGGCGCTGTAGTACACCCACGGGTACCACACCGCCGCGGACGCGGGGCTGCGCAAGTAATCGATAGTTTCTTGGAAGCTGCTGTTGTGCCGTGCCGTCGGCTCCAGCGCCCACTGAATGGAATCGGGGGCTTGCCGCATGTTGAAGTCGTCGATGTAGTCGACCGCGGTCCAGGTGTAGGTCGCGATGGGCGGAACTTCCGCCGGAGTGAGCCCCAAGGTTTGGCGCGGCGTAGTTATGGTGACTTCGGGCGACAGGGTGCGCGCCGTGAAGGAACGGTAAGCGGGTTGTGGCGAGCGCATCCCCTCGGTATCCACCGCGCGGATGAAGAATGTGTGGGAGCGCTTGAACACTGCCGCGTTCACGTCGGGGATGGTCTCCGCCAGCGAGTCGGCGGAAAACGTGAAGGTCGAATCGTTGCCCACCACCGGCGACCAGTCCGCGCCGACCGTGTCGGCGGGCAAAAAGCTGCCTTTGACGTTGTCGGTAACGAAATATTCGTAGTGCGAGACGTCGCCGTCGGGATCCCATCCGCCCCAGAACAGCTGCACGGTGTAGCTGCTCACGGATCCTTCCGGTGGCGCCGCCGCGATCCATACTGTCGGAGGCTGGTTCGGGGCTGCTTCGCCCCCGATTTCATCTGACGCGCACGCGCCCATCCACAACGCTGCGCATGCGAGAACGATCGCGATGCGTGGCTTCATGTCACTGCCCTTCCCGTTAGCCCCGGCGGGGCCGGAGCCTTGCGGCCCCAGCCCCGCCACGGGCGCTATGCGTGACGACTCCCTACTTCAGAAGAACCATCTTCTTCGTCTGCGTGAAGTCGCTGGCAACCAAGCGATAGAAATACACGCCGCTCGACACGGTGTCGCCCGCGTCGTTACGGCCGTCCCACGTCACCCGATGCACTTCACCCGACGGACGATCCTCGTCGAGGAGCGTACGCACGAGCTGCCCGGCGACGTCGTAGACCCGCAAGTTCACGCGCGTTTTGTCGCGCAGCGTGAACTCGATGGAGGTCGACGGGTTGAAGGGGTTCGGGTAGTTCTGCGCCAGAGTGGTCTGGAGCGGAACCTTGGGCGTGCCGACCGGCTGGTCGACGGTGTTCTGGAGCCACGTAATCACGTCATAGAGGTGATGCACGCGGTCCATGACGCCGCCGTTGGCACCGGCACGATCGTCACGAATCAGGTCGTACGAATATCCTTCCATCATGACGCGAGCTTGCACCGACGACGCGTTGGTCGTGATCTGCGAGATGATCGCGCTGTAGGAAGGATTGTTGTTGTAGCGAGCCTGCGAGATCGCGGAACCGGTCGGCTGCAGCACGTCGAACTCGTTGATGCCGAAGCATCCGCCGTAGGCAATCAACGTGTCGGGGCCGCTCGGGTGCGCGAACGCACCGCCGGCGACGCCAATGACGCGCGGGTTGACCGGCAGTCCGACGTCTTTGTGGTCCGCCGTGACCAGGTTGAAGTTCAGGTACACCGACCGCAGGTTGGTAGCGGAGGGCGAACCCGAGTTGGCCCAGTCGTCGGCGATGCCGTCGCCGGATAGCCACAGGCCCGGACCCTTGTTGGAGTTGTTCAAGAAGGAGAACAAGAACGCCGTGTCATCCGCCTTGTCCGGCGCACCGGTACCGTCGGCGATGGTGCCGTCCTCGAGCTCTTCCGAGTTCCACAGGATCTTCTTGTAGTACGGGGTGACTTGCGTGAGCACGTCGACCACGCGAGCGCCCGGACTGTTGGCGACGCTAGATGACGGAGCACGCACGTCGTAACGATCGACGTTGTCCAGGATGCCCAGGAACTGGAACGCCTGGTCGAAGAACGGCTGCACGGCACGGCCGTCGCCGTCGTCGACGTAGAGGATGTCGTTCTCGCCGCCGGCCAGCGCCTTGTCGGGAAGACACGTCATCTCCATCGGGTTCGCGTACGCGACGTTGATATTTGTCGTGGACACGATCGCACCCGAGGCGTCGAAGTTGTCAAAGGCGTGGAAACCGCCGAAGAAGTACGAGGCTGCACCCCCAACCGACACACCTTCGAAGAAGTAGTTGATCTGGTCGCCGGGCCGGAGAATGTTGTCGTTCAAGTCGACGCAATAGAAGTCCGGAACGACGGTGGTGTTGTTCTGCGTACGGCAGTTGTCGAAGCGATACTTGAACCAGGTGATGCCACCCGGGCCAACCACCGAGCCAACGTACGGCCAGCGGGCGCCACCCGACAACGCAGGTCCCGTCTTGCCGGGCTGACCCTGCGGATGCAAGGCGACGTACGCATAAATGGCCGGGCCCACGCCCGTGACCGGGTCGGTGGCGATGCCGTTGATGGGGTCGAGGGCGGTCACTACCGCGGTGTCACCCGGCAAGATCGTCGGATTGGCCGCCGGCAGAATGTCCTGCGCCGCGTCGATCCGAACCGTGCCGGTGGCGGTACCATCCCCCGCAAAGTTGTCCTGGAACAGATTCCACCCGTTGACGGTCCACTGCGGGCCCTGCGTGTCGACGCGCTTAACGGTGAGGTTGTCGATCAACGGCGAATGGCTGTGGCATGCGCCGCTGCCGACCGTGCCGCACCACACGCCGCACATATCCCACGCGCCCACCGCGATCTGGATGTGCGTCGCACCCGGCTCGACGTACTGACCGAAGCCATACACCGCTTCCAGCCAGTCGAGGTCGTCGCCGAAGTACACCGTGTTGTCGTCGCGCCACTGCTGCGGGCACCCGCCCACGATGGAACGTACGTGCCAAACGTAGAACACCAAGTTGTCGAGCGGCAGGTCGCGATAAACCGCGAACTGCAGGATGGCCTCGGTGCCGGCGCCCGCCCACGCGATCTGCGGCGACCACACTTCGTTGGTCAGGTACTGCCCCACCGCGTTTCCGTACGGAACCGCGCGCACGGCGGGAAAACCGCCGCAGGCATAGAACGCAGTCGAGTTGTTGAAGAACGCCCACAAGCAGCCGATGTCGCGAGCGCACGGATCCTGCTGCAGGATGTTGATGCCCGGCAGAAGGCCCGCGTAGTTGCCGTAGCCGGGCAGATTGCAGCTCGCCCAGTCGCCGTTCAGCGTGCCGTTGGCACCCACTGCTTCGGCTTCGAACGTGCTGTTGCTGAGGACGGTGGCGCCGTTTTGCACGACGAGGTTGTCGACGATGAAGGCACCGTCGGTGTTCCACAGTCCGTCTTGGTCGGAATAAGCGCCGTCGGCGATGAAGTTGAAGCGGAAGCGCCCGGTGGCGCCGATGGTGCCGGCCGGCACCACATAGGACTGCGCCGTCGAGCCCTGCTGTCCGTCGTACGAGCCTTGCCCGCCGTTGATGCTCGCTACTTGCGTCCACGTCCCGGTGCAGCCGGCGTCGTACTCCGCATACGTGAAGTCGTAGCCGGGCTCCGAGTCCCAGGACGCGAGATACGAGACCGTGGCGTTGCCCGTGAAGTTGAAGCAGCGCGAGCACAATAACTGCTGCCACCCGTTACCGTAGCCCGGCAGCGCCGCATAGCCGCACAGGTTCGGGTCCGCGCCGTTGGCGCGTGCGCCGATCCAAAGCGACTTGGTACCCGCGAGCGGCACGAGCAATCCAAAGTTACCTCCGGCCAAACCGGCGAAGTTGTCGACGTGGACAAAGTTTCCGGTTTGCACGGTCAAGTCCTGCGTGACCCAGCCCTGGGTGACGCAGCTTGCGCCGCTGTTCCATCGGTAATTGGCCAAAAGGGTCGTGTTCGCAGCCGCGACGGTGTTGCGCGCGAGCGGTACATTGCTCTCGGCCGCAACCGTCGCCGCCGATTTCGACGACTCCTTCATCTTGCGCACGGGTTGTTTGGGCACGTCGCGCGCGTCGGACGCGGTTACCACCCACGCGATTCCGAAACACGCAATCAGTGCGGTCAGAACGATTTTCTTCATGATCGTTTTTTCTCCCGATGTTGCTGGATGCAATCAACGGTCTTCCGACATACGTGACGAAAGACCGCCTGTTTCATTTACGGGAGCAGAGGCTGTTACAACGAGAAATGCTGCGTTTTCCGACAAAGGCTCATCACCTCCGGTGTTTCCATCGGAAAAGCTGTACTGCATGTACCGTCGACCGCGCCGCGCGGCGATGTGTCGGGTCGCCGTCGGCTTCGACGGTTGGGTCGGCAAGGTGGTCGGCTTGAGCGCGCACGAACGGTGGAGATGGGTGCGCGCCTGAGGAACCGCGACTTGCGGGACGCCGCGCGAGCGGCGCTGCAACTCACAGCCCTTTGCCCCTGTTCCAAGAACAAGTATTCGGTCGCTCACGCATAGTGTCAATTACGAAGTTAATCTTGCACGTTGCGTGCGAATGTTTTTTGGAACAGATGTGTGTGCGACGCGAAGCGGCGCAGCACGACGCGACGTCGACTGGCAACATGTGGCGATGACATACATACGCACACGATTGTTGGAATGCGCGCTGTACCGTTATTGTTTGTTGCTGTGCGACGCATGGATCTGAGTCGGTCCTACACTGGCGACGGCATCGCTGGTGCTTGGGTAAGGAGATGATGGCGGAATGAAACGTGCGGCGATGTGGTTTGCTGTGGTGTTTGCTCTCTTGCTAGTCGGAGATCCGTCCGGTTCCACCCTGGCCGGTTCGGCGGCGTCGCCGAACGCGGCTGCGACGGGGACGGGCGACATTGAAAAGAACGCCGGACCCGGGGGCGGCGGCGGCACGGGCGGCGAAAACGAAGGAGACGCGGACGGGCTGGGCGGAATCAAGCGCCGGTCGCCGGGCCTCTACGGAGAAGGGGAGGATTTCAGGCTGGTGCTGCGGACGTGGTGGAAGTTCCTCGTGTGGCTAAAGTAGCCATCGACGCGCAGTGACGGTGATTCGCTCGCGATAGAGGAAGGAACCATTCGCCTCGAGGAACTCAATGTCCGACGCACGGGACAAGAGAGAGTGGCTGGAGAACGAACGGCGCAAGCCGACGCGTAAGCCGGTTTCCTCGTCGCCGCAGGAGATCGGGGAGATCCACTTTGCGGCCGAGAATTTTTCCACCGCCCTGGATTACTTCGGCAAAGCGCTCGAGCAACCGGAACTGGCGCACAGCGACCGGTTCCGGTTGCTGCTGCGCGTCAGCGACTGCCACCGCCGGCGCGGGGATTATGCGGCGGCGAAGGAGCACCTCGATCGCGCTCGATCGCTCCCCGCGCTCTCGTCCGAGCACCTCGGCCACATCGAGTATCGTGCAGGCTACCTGCTCCTGTGGGGCGGCGACTACGACGCCGCGCTGCAGACCGCCTTCGGTGCGTACCACCGGCTCAAACGCTCCCCGTCCCACGGCGACGTCGCCTATATCCAGCTGCTCATCGCGAACTGCTACCAGCGCCAGGGACGTGTGGCCGACGCGGAGGAGTTCTTCATGGACGCCCTCGCTTCTTACCGCCGCATCGAAGATCGCGCCGGAATCGCGCAGGTGTACATTAGCCTCGGGGTCCTCCACAAGAACGCCTGCCACTGGCAGCACTCGCTCGACTATTTGTTCAAGGCGCTCGACATCGCCAAGTCGCTCCACCTGCACCAGCCCAGCATCGTCGTCCAGCTCAACCTCGGCATCGTGTACGGCAAGCTGCGCCGCTTCGACGACGCGCTC
The DNA here is from genome assembly GCA_025923935.1 of Candidatus Krumholzibacteriia bacterium. Taxonomy (GTDB): domain Bacteria; phylum Krumholzibacteriota; class Krumholzibacteriia; order WVZY01; family JAKEHA01; genus JAKEHA01. The sequence goes on along the minus strand of JAICFA010000080.1, from coordinate 1,057 downwards.
CGTGCCCTGGACTCCGCGGCGGCCAGCGCAGAGCGCTTCGGCGACCACGCCAATCTGACCCGCGCGCTGCTCATGATCGGCCGGATCGAGGTCGTACGCGGCACTCTCGATCGCGCCGAACAGGCTCTGTTGCGCGCGCAAATCCTGGCGAGCGAGCTCGGGTACGCGCGCGAATCGGCACTAGCGGACGAATACTTGGGCGAGCTGATGATGGCGCGCAACGATCTGCCGTGTGCGCTGAGCAACCTCTCGGCAGCCCTGGCGCGCGCGCGCCGCTTCGCCCCCGCGGGCGACATCGTCGCGGAATGCCTCCGTCGCCTGGCCGATGTCCACTACCTTCTCGGGATGCCGCGCGATGCCCTCGCGTGCGTCGACGAGGGATTGCGCGTCGCCGAGACGTGCGGCGAGCGTTACGAGGTGGGCTTCTTTCACCGCACCCGCGCCCTGTGCCTGGCACGGCTTCGCCACGACGGTGCCATCGACGCGATCGCCGCTAGTGTTGACGCCTTCGGCCACCAGCAGCTTCCGTTCGAGAAAGCCGTGAGCGCGCAGCTCTTCGCACGCTTGGCGGTGCACCTTCGCAGCCATGGATCGCTGACCCAGGCCAAGGCGGCGCTGGCTGACAGCCTCATGGCCCTCGAAAGCACGGGCGAGCCCCGCACGGTCATTATTTCGTGCGCGCTACTGTCCGAAGTCGAGCGCCGTTTGGGCAACCTCGACGAGGCGCTGGCCGCGGTGTACCGCGCCGATCGGGTCGCCTGCGACCACGCCTGCCCCAAGGTGCGCGCGGGCCTGGCAGCGATACGCGGTCGACTCGAGTCACGCATGTCGGCCGCATCGCGCCGCGTCCTCGACGAGATTGCGCTCTTGGGTGAAAGCCAAGGCGGCCTGCATTCGCGCGAACGTTTGGTCAGGCGCCTCGATTCGACCTTGCGCTTGATCGTTCGCGAGCTCGGCGCCACCACCGGGTTTGTCGCCATTCCGTCGCCAGCCAAGACGGGCTGGCAGATTGCCACGCGCCAGGGGATCGTAGCGCGCGACGCTCTGGAAGTGATCG
>JAICFA010000079.1 GCA_025923935.1 Candidatus Krumholzibacteriia bacterium | reverse complement strand
CGACGCTCCGCTGCGGGAGCCACTATGAGAACCGCCTCGCAGTTCCTCGGTCCCCTTCCTCTCATTGCATTCGTCATCTCGTCCTGCGCCTACGACGCCGAGCTGATGGGCGAGCCCGAGCCCGAAGTATCCACAGAGCCGATTTACGTCGAAGTTGAAAACGACGCGGAAGAGTCCGAGATCGTGGTCGTCGATACCGAGTTGTCGGAGGCCACGCCGATCGAATTCGTGACGACGGAGCGCGAAGGCATCTTCGCACCCGTGGATAGCCTCGACATGTTCGCGGATTTGCGATTCTTCGGGTCGTGGTACTACCACGATCAGTATGCGTGGGTATGGCGTCCGACGGTCTCACGGATATGGGCCCCGATGACGCAAGGATACTGGGCGTGGACGGAGAACGATTGGATGTGGGTGACCCACGACCGGTTCGGCTCCGATCCCTACAACTATGGTTATTGGGTGGAAGACACGGCACTGGGCTGGGTGTGGGTGCCCGATTGCAGCTGGCAGCCACTTCGCTGTCAGTGGGTTCAGTGGGACACGTACGTGGCGTGGGCGCCGCTATTGCCACCGGATGAGGGCGAATATCGCGATCCATGGACGCTCAAGTCCAACGACTCGCCGTGGATCACCGTCCGCCTCGCCAATTTCATGAAATACGATGTCAGTCGTTACAAGATTCCGCCCAAGTTCAACGACGGCGAGTCCGAGCAAACCATCGTGCGTGGGCCGGTGGACATCGAGCGACTCGAGAAGGTGCTGGGGCGCAGAATCGAGCGCATCCACATTCCGTGGCGTCAGCCGCCCGTTATTCCTCCGATCATCGTGGAAGTACCAGCGCCAGTTGATCCCTGGTACCCACTTCCTCCTGATCCTCCAATAGATCCTTGTCCTCCCAATCCGTTGCCGCCTCCCGTCTACGACCCGCCGCGGTCAGATCCCGGGAAAATGAAGGGCAACACGCCGAATCCTCCTCCGCAGCAGAAGCCGTCGCAGCCGCGCAACTTCAAGGAAGCGGCCCAGGATCCGCCGAAGGGCGGAGGAAAATCGAAGGCGAAGTAGTCGCGCGCTACGCGCGACGCAGGAGCAGTGCGGCTTCGACACCGCCGGCGACGTTTTCGACAGTGACGTCGCCGCCCATTTCGCGCGACAGCGTGCGGCAGATCGCCAGTCCCAACCCGGTACCCGTCGTTTTCGTCGAAAAGTAGGGCTCGAAGAGGCGCTTTATCACGGCTTCGTCGAGTCCCGGTCCGGTGTCGCGGAAGCTGATGCGAATGGCCGGAGCACCGTCGTTGGTGGCCTCCGCGCAGCGCACCCGCAGCTCTCCACCTTTCGGTCCCATCGCTTCCAACGCGTTCTCGATCAAATTCGCGCAAATCTTGCGCACGGCTTCGCCGTCGGCGATTACGCGCGCGTTCGAGGCGCCGTCCTCGTACACCACGCGCACACCGGACGTGTTGTTCTCGTACGGCTGCACGATCCCGCGCACCAACGGATCGACGGGCTGCGGCTTGACGTGCAATTGCTGCATGCGCCCGTAAGACGAGAACTCGCTGGCGATACGCTTCAGCACGTCGACTTGGTGCATGATTACTTCGGTTCCCTCTTTGAACAGCCGGTCGAAATCCTCCGGGCGCTGCTCGTACGCCTTGCGCATGTACTGCGTCGAGATGCGAATGGGAGTGAGCGGGTTTTTGATTTCGTGCGCGATCTGGCGCGCCATCTCGACCCACGCCGACAGCTTCTTGGACTGGATGAGCTCGGTGACGTCCTCGAACACGAGCACGGTGCCGAAGTAGCGGCCGTCGGTCTCGAGGCGCGCGCGCATGAACTTCACGGTGGCCGGCTTGCCGTCGCGGTCGACTTCGAGCTCGCCGGAGTCGAAGGCAGCCGCGCTGTCTCCGCGCAGGAGAGCGAACAGCGGCGAGCGCGCCGCCAGCTCGTCGGCGCGGCGGTCGGTCGCATCCGCGAGGGGAACGCCGGTGATGCGCTCGGCGGCCGCGTTGACGGTGCGCACCCGCCCGCTGGCGTCGGTGCTGGCGACGCCGGCGCCGATGTTGGCGAGGATGGCTTCGAGATAGCGGCGGCGTTCTTCCAGCGCACGCTGCGACTCCGCGATGCGTTCCGTCATTTCGTTGAACGCACTGGCCACCATGCCGATCTCGTCGGAGCGCTTCGCGCGCAGGCGCACATTGAAATCGCCGCGGCTGATGCGGCGCGTGCCCGCGAGGAGCTCGCGCAGCGGTTCGAACACGCCGCGCGCGACCACCAAGCCGAGCGCGATGGTGGCCGCGAGCAAGAGGGCGAAAACACCGAGTACCACCGACGTCGCGCGCTGGATTTCGAGCGAATACGACTCGGGACGGAACAGGAGTGGGACCGCGAGTGCCGCGCGCGTCGCTGCCGGCGACCACCCGGGCCGCGCTTGGGCGGAGTCGGCGGGGGTATCGTTCCAGCGATCGAGTGGAAGATACGCCACCTGGAAGTCATAGCTGCCCGCGCGCTCGTTGACGAGCGTGCGGTCGGACCCGAGCAGCGAGACTTCGACGAAGGCGTCCGCATTCATCGATGCGCTGATGAACCCACCCGCCAGCAAGCCTTCGCGGCTGGACGCGACCAGCTCGCCGTCGGTGTACACGTTCACGTCGGCTCCCACTTGCTCGGCGATTTCGGACAGCAGTCGCGCGTCGACGAGGCGGCCGTAATACAAGTAGTAGCTCGCCGACCAGCCCTCACCCGCAACGCGCAGCGGCGCGCTGAACACGCCCAGGTAATCGTTGTTACCGATGCGCGCGACCGAGAGGTCCTCGGTCGACGCCTCGCCGATCGATCCTGCCACGCGGAGCCCGGGGGCGCTGGCGTCGACCAAGGCGTCATCGAGCAGCACGGAGACGCGGCCACCCGCCAGCCGGCGCACGGGTGACACGCCGCGCATGACGAGCGAGTCGACGTTCGAGCGCTGTAGGTAGAATTGCAGCTCGCCGTGGAGCAAGTTGATCATCGCTTTGCGCGCGCTGAATGCTTTCAGCGATGCCTCCTCGCGACTTTCCTCGAGGAAGCGCTCCTTGATGAAGTCGACCGAGAACACGCCGAGGATGACGGCGGGCACGAGTGCGACCACCAGAAACGACGCGAGCAGCTTCTGCTGGAATCCCAAGCGGCGTCCGGGAGTGAGTGTGGGGAGCGCGTCGCTAAGATGCGGCACCGCACCGAGTGCCACCACGGCGATCAGCATCACCAGGGTGAAGAACAAATAGAGCGAAAGCACCGTCGACCAGCGCAGCAGATGGCGCAGCGGCGACGGCACGACGAAGCCGGCGAGGAGGGCCTCGGACTCGTCGGGGATGCGCGTGGCCACCACGCGATAGGTGCGCGTGCCCGAGCGGAGCAGCGGCCATCCGTGCTCGAACGCGCGCGCCAATGTGGCCCCGGGGACGGGGCTTCCCACCGCCAAGCGCTCCGACGACGACTCGGTGACGCGCAGGTCCTGTCCGACACGCGCGAGCAGCAGGGCTTCCGGCTCTTCGACGCGCGGCGCCACACTGCCTTCCTGCACGTTGCGCAGCACTTCCGGTGTGCGCGGCCCGGTGCGCGCCGCGAGCTCGAGGCTCTCGAAGAAAAACGGCAAGTCGACGATCACTTTGCCGAGGATGCGTTTGCTGTTGGCATCCTCGTAGAGATCGCTTTCGTCCACATTGAGCACGCCGCGGTAGAAGCGCACTTCGCCCTGCGGCGTGGAACGGGTGAGCTCGAGCACGGCCCACGCGTTTTCGTCGGGTGTGTCGGTGCGTTCCCCGCCCTCTTCGATGCGCGCGCGGTACGGCATGTCGACGGAAAACTCGCTGATGGCGCTGTCGGCGGGTGTCACGACGTGGATCGCACAGCTGTAGCCGAGGAGACTCAACGGGCTGTCCGCCCACAGGTCGAAGGCGAGGCGCTCGACGTCTTGCGACGCGCGCGTGCGCAGCGCCTGCCGGATCTCGGGACGGCGCGAGAACTCGCCCAGCGCGTCCTCCAGAATGACGACCTTCCAGTTGTCGGCGGGGTCGCTCACTTCGCGCGACTTTTCCAGCACGAAGCCCTTGCGCAGCTCGTCGTAGTCGCGGCTCAAGTACACATACGCGGTCGCGGACGACACGATGACGAGGCTGAAGGCGGCGATACCGACCGAAACCAAATCTTCGCGGTGCGCCACGCGGGGCGCGAACACGACGAAGGAGAGAATCAACGCCGAGATGACGAGCGGGTCCCAGCGTCCGAACGCGGCGCACGCGGCCGCCACGATGGCGAAGGCGAGCACGCACACCAACCCGCGCTTGGGCTCGCCCAGCCAGCGAAACATGCCCCACACGCCGAACATGCCGGAGAGCAAAATGCCGGTGACGACGAGAAAGATGCCGATGTGCAGCGTCACCACACCGATGTCGGTGACGGTCATGGTTTCGCCGAGCAGGCGCGGGTTGGCGTTGACCACCACGGTGTTGGTGACGCGGCGCGCGAGCTCGCACGCGGCGAAGGAAACGGCCGCGATAATGAGCGCCTCCAGCGGCGGATACCAGCGCGGGCGATCGCGGTCTAGCGCGGGGCGTCCGGCCGTGGTGGACGCGCCGCGAGCGATGCGGACCATGCCATACAGCGTGGCCACGAAGAACAAGCCGGTCAGCGCCAGATCGAGCGTGCTGCGCATGAGCCCGCCGAGGGTGGGAGTGGCGAAGACCGATGGATCCAACAAGCGCCCGCGCGAGGCGATGGTTTCGAACGAGAGCAGTCCGTAGCGCAGCGTCACCATGAAGGCGGCGAACAACCCCGCGCGCACCGCGATGCGCATGGTCCACGCGCCGCGCGGTACGCGGCGCAGCGCGTGCACGAAAAGCGCGAGCCACGCGAGCAGCGCGAGCGTTTTCGCCCACAAGACGCGACGGTCGACGCGGCCGGCGGCGAAGTGCGCGAACGGATGGCTCACCGCGGTCACACTGATCAGCGGATTGCCGACGCGGCTGCGAATCAGCACGCGCCCCTGCAGCCCGTTCGCGGGGTCGCCGACGATCTCGCCCTCGGGCTGGACGTTCGCGGGAAAGTCGAAGTACGTAAGGAGCGAGTCGTCGGGCGTGCGCGCCACGGTGGTGTCTCGGGCCACGCGCGCCGGCGAATGCTCGCGCGCCGCTTTCAGCCGCGCGAGACGCGCGACGGCTTCATCGCGCTGCGCCTGAAAGCGAGGCAATCGCTCGGGAAGGTTTCCCGTCGGCGGGTAGTAGTCGAACGACACGCGCGCGACGGCGGCACTGGCGTAGCGGTCGGCGAGACTGCGGCTCTTGAGGAAACGGTTATTGACGCGATAGTCGACTTCGAGTGGCATGTCGACGAGGAGAGATCCGACGTACTCGCCGTTTGCCGACTTGAGTGGGACTACCTGCGACAGAATTTGGTAGAGCGACACGCTGCGCGTGTAGAAAAACTCGGCGTTGCTCGTGACGAACATCGCATCGAGCGGCGAGAGCGCCTGTGGCCATCCCGACCACGCGATGCGCTTGCCGTCGGCGTCGAAGAGCTGAAAGCCGACCGCGGTTTCGGGCACGAGCGAGCGGTCGCGAGCGGCGGTGACGGCCAGAGAATCGAGAAGCGAAAACGCGGCGGCGGGATCGTCCGCGAGCGGTGACTGCTGCCGTGCCGCGTGATCGACCACGCGCTGAGAGAAGCTGGTCGACGCCTCCTCCAGCCGGGCCACGTCGTTGCCCACGTTGCGGAGTGCCTCGGCGACACTGTGCGACGCATCGTCGCTCCACGCCTGCCTGGCACCCGTCCCGCCTTCCAGATCGAGGTCGAAGAGCATGAAGGAGAGGCCCGTCAGTGCGATCGCGATCCACAACGCGGGCATGCGCGTACGCCGTGCGATCACCGCCGTCACGAGCGAGATCGCGAGCGGCACGGCGACCGCGGCGGCGGGAATGCGCTCCGCCCACCCCGGTGTCGCCAGGTGGCGGAAAAAGAGCGCCAGCCACGCGGTCAACAGCGCCAGCGCGGAGATCGTGGTCATGTGATGGGATCGCATCGAACGTAGCATAATCCACGCTCGAAGAGGCGTCGAGCGCACCGGCTCTAGCGGATCGACTTGATCTCGTCGACTACCCAGCGGTCTTGCTCGCCGTCGCGCTCGAGGTGGAGCGACACGTACACCTTGTCCTTGAAGAGACGTCCATCGTCGCTCTTCTGGTAGTGACGCTCCGCGACGGCAAAGGTATCGCTGCCGTCGTCGCTCGGTTTGCGGTACTGAACGAACTCGAACTTTCGAGTCAGCGTGTAGCGGAAGAGATCTTTCAGAAGATAATAGCTCTGATTGCGGGAGAAGGTGCCGCCCGACGGCCCGGTACCCTGGACCGAGATGGCGACCTTTTGGCTGCCGAAGTGGCGCAGGATGGGGTCTACGTTACCCGCGTTCCAGCCGCGCTCGATGTCGGCGAATACATCCATCGGTCCGGGTGTGCCCTGCGGCTGCGCCGCGACATCGCGATCCTTTCCCTTACCCTTGTCGTCGCGGTCCTTGTCCCTCTCCGGCTCTTGGTCGGCCGCGACCGACTTTGGCGACCACTTGCGCGCCTGCGCAACGGGCGCAAAAAAGACCCCGGCCGCGACGGCTAACAGGATAACGGGAGGAAGTATCCGGTGACGGATGCGCATGACGACGCCGAAATCAACGGAAGAGAGCAATCGCCATGCCCTGGGTTTACTTACACAAACCCAACGATTTAGCCAAAATGGCCCGAGCCTGGCTGTAGCGGGTTGGGGACACCGGCGTCCCCGAAGGGGGACAGATTACTTGGTCTTCATGGGCTTCCAGCGGTGCCATTCCAGCACGATGGGCGAGGCCACGAAAATCGAGGAATAGGTGCCGATGACGATACCGACGAACAACGTGATCGCAAAGTCGCGCAGCACTTCTCCCCCGAGGAAGATAAGACTCAACAGCACCAACAACGTGGTCGTACCCGTGATCACCGTGCGCGACAGCGTTTCGTTGATGGAGGAGTTGACGAGGTTGGTGAAGTCCGCGCCGCGCTTGAGGCGCAGGTTCTCGCGAACGCGGTCGAACACCACCACGGTGTCGTTGAGCGAATAGCCCACGATGGTGAGCACCGCGGCCAGTACGCCCAGCGACATTTCGATGCCGGTGAACGAGAAGAACGTCAGCGTCAGCAGCACGTCGTGCAGCGTCGCCAAGATGGCGGCCACCGCGAAACGAAAGTCGAAGCGCCAACCGACATAGATCAAAATTCCGATGAGCGACCAGATGACGGCTTGGAATCCGGTCTGGCGCAGCTCCGCGCCGATCTTCGGGCCCACCGTCTCCACGCGGCGCAGGTCGACCGATTGCTCGCCGATACCATTTTGCACCGCGGCCACGATCGCCTTGGCCGTGCTGTCCGGATCGGCCACGCTCTTCACCTTGATCAGAAACTCGTTTTCGTCACCGAAGCGCGTGATTTCCGCGTTTTCGAAGCCCGACGACGACACGATGGAGCGGATGTCCTGCAGGGGCACCGGCTGCTCGGTACGAATCTCCACCAGGGCGCCGCCGGCGAAGTCGATGGACTGCTTCAAGCCGCGCTGCAGCGCGATCGATATGACGCCCACCAGCAAGATCGCGCCGGAGACTATGAGCGCCCTACGCGCGACGCCGACGAAGTTGATATTGGGTGTCTTAAAAAATTCCATGACTCTCCTAGACGCTCAACTTCTCGACGTGACGGCGCGACGTGATCAGGTCGTAGACCACGCGCGTGCACAAGAGCGCGGTGAACATGCTGACGATGATACCGAAAATAAGAGTGGTGGCGAATCCGCGCACCGGACCCGATCCGTATTGCCACAAGATGAACGCCGTGATGAGTGTTGTCACGTTCGAGTCCAAGATGGTGCCGAAGGCGCGGTCGTAACCCGCCTCGATGGAGGTCCGGACCGTCTTGCCGCGGCGCAGCTCCTCGCGTATGCGCTCGAAGATGAGCACATTCGCGTCTACCGACATACCAATGGTGAGGATCAAGCCCGCGACACCCGGCAGCGTCAGGGTAGCGTGCAGCTTGGCCAGAATCGCCATTTCGATGACCAGGTTGAGCACCATCGCGGCGCAGGCCAACACGCCCGACCACTTGTAGTACATCACCATGAAACCGAGTGTGAGCACGAAGCCGATTAACGCGGCGCGCGCGCCGGCCTCGACCGAGTCGCGGCCCAGCGACGGACCCACCGTGCGCTCTTCGACGATTTGGAAGGGCGCGGGTAGCGCACCGGCGCGCAGCACGATCGAGAGATCGCCGGCTTCCTCATCGCTATCGAGTCCGGTGATGCGGCCTTCGCCGCCGGGAATCTTGCTCTGCACCACCGGCGCGGAGCGCACTTTCTTGTCCAATACGATGGCGATGCGGCGCCCGATGTTCTCCCCGGTGAAGCGCGAGAACACGATCGCGCCCTGGCGGTTCAATCGGAAACCGACGTTCAACCGGCTGGGATCGTCCGGGTCGGGCCTCGTCATCGCGTCGACCAAGGAGCTGCCGTCGAGCGTCGGCTTCGCTTCCACCAGATAGAGCACGCGACCCATGCCGCCTTCTTGCATCGGCATGGCTTCGTGGCCCCACAAGAACTCCGAGTTGGACGGGAAAGCGCGCCGCGCTTGCTCCGTCTTGAGCAACGCGTCGACAACTTCGTACTGGCGATCGTCGACCACCGCGCCGCCGTCGAACATGGTCAGCAGATACGACGTGAACGGCCGGTCTTCCGACGCTTTCGGGAGCGGCACGTTGCCTTCTTCGCCGGCCGGAAGCGTGGGTAGGAGCGAATCGACGCTGGCGCCGCCGTGCGACGTGTCGGCCAGCGCGACGTTGGTGGTGTCGGGCGAAACCGACGACGTGTCGACCACCGTACCGATAACTTTGACGCCGCGGAGGTTGCGATCGAGCCCCTGGAGAATGCGCGAAAGCTCGTCGGGCTCGCGCACCAAGCGGAACTCGAGTTGTGCCGTCTGGCCGAGAATGCGGTGCGCGCGCTCCACGTCTTCCAAGCCCGGCAGCTCGACGATGATCCGTTTGTCGCCCTGCTGCTGAATGGTGGGCTCGGAGACGCCGAATTGATCGATGCGGTTGCGATAGATCTTGATGGCGCGGTCCATGACGTCGCGCCGCGCGTTGGCGTCGAGCTTGGAGTCGTCGACTTCCATCACCAAGTGGACGCCGCCCTGGAGGTCGAGGCCCAGCTTGAGAGCGTTCTCCGTATACTTATCGCGCTCTTCGCTCGTCAGGCGCGCGCGCTGCTCCCCGGACATTGAATAGAAGCGCCAGCTCGGAAAGAGCGCCCAGACGCTCCAAATCAGCACGGCCGCAATGAGGACGATCTTCCAACGAACCTTCATCGATTACCTCTGAGCCAGACTCCTGCCAGGCCGTAGCCCAACCCGGCGAGTGGTAGCGTTCCGGAGAATCGGGCGCCCGTAGTTCCTAACATGAAATTCATTCGGAGGGCGTTATGGCCGGAAATAAGGAGCGATTATACACACTGGAACAGGCGCGTCAACCGGGAAGTCCTTGCCGCAAAAGGGCGCTACGCTGTGCCACGAACCCTTAGATGCGCCCCAGCAGGTGCAACATGTCGCGCACCGCGCGCTCCATCCCCACCATGATGGCGCGCGCCACGATGGAATGGCCAATGTTGACCTCTTCCAGATGCGGAACCGTCAACAGTGCGGTGATGTTGTGATAATTGAGGCCGTGTCCCGCGTGCACCCGCATGCCCAGATGGCGAATCGCGTCCGCCGCTTCTTTGACTTTCTTTAGCTCCGCGCCGCGCCGCTGCGGCGGCGCGTTGGCGTACGCACCCGTGTGGATCTCCACCGCGTCGAAGCGAAAACGCGCCGCTTCGTTGATTTGTCGCAGATCCGGATCGAGGAACGCGGTGGCATGGATGCCCGCGTCTTTGACAGTCGCCACCAAGTCGCCCAAGCTTGGGCTCGCGTCGACCAGGTTCAATCCGCCCTCGGTCGTCACTTCTTCGCGGCGCTCCGGCACGATGCACACCGCGTCCGGACGCAGCGCCAGCGCGATTTCCTGCATCTCCGACGTCGCCGCCATTTCCAAGTTGAGGGCCGTCTTCACCACTTCGCGAATCAGCCGGACGTCGCGGTTCTGAATGTGGCGCCGGTCTTCGCGCAGGTGAATCGTGATCTGATCCGCGCCCGCCATCTCGCACGCCACCGCAGCCGATACCGGATCCGGCTCGACCGCCTTGCGCACCTGGCGCAGAGTCGCGACATGGTCGATGTTCACGCCCAAGCGAACCAACGTTTTGTCCATCATTTCTCCGATTTTACGAGGTCGCACAGCGGAACCAGCTCGACCTCGGTCGTGAGCAAGTAATCGTCGAAGTCACGCAGCGCTTCCAGCGTCCACGGGTGCGGATGGCCGATTCCCACCGCCGTCCCCTGCTTGCGCGCCGTCTCCACGAGATTGCGCAGCCGCGCGTCCACATCGTCGCGGCTCTGTGTCCCATCGTCGATGAATTCGTCGTTGATCGCGGCCGGAAGCCCCGCGTCGACCGCCGCATTATAGGCGACCGATTCCGGCGAAGTCAAAGAATCGAGGAAGAAGACCTGATCGCCCTCCAGCTCGCCGCACACCGCGCGCATGACCCGTCCGTCCGCCGTCGCGCGCGACCCCTGATGGTTGTTGACCCCATTCACGCCCGGCAAGCTCGCCATATAGTCGCGCACCAGCGACGCAATCTCCTCGTCGCTCATATCCACCGTGACCGGCTCCAGATCCTCCGGGTAACGCTGCTGCGCCTCCATCGGAAGGTGCAGCAAGATGCAGCGATCGTGCTTCTTCGCGAGTGCCAAGACTTCGTGTGAATGGCGCAGCTTCGGCAAGATCGAGACCGTCACCGGTATTTCCAACTCCACCATGTCGCGCGCGATGCCGCCGTCCGTGTATCCCAAGTCGTCGATCACGATCGCCACCTTCGGCGTGCGGCTGCGCGCCTGCGACGCCAGCACGCGCGACGACAACCGGCGCACAGTCAGATGGTGCGTCTCGCGCGAGCGCGTGCCCACTTGGAAGTGCAGCGTGCGACCCTTGTCCGTTTGCTCGCTGTTGCGCACCGTGGCGCCGATCGATCGCGCCGCTTCCGTCAGCGCGACGTTGATAATCAGCAAGTCGTTCGCTTCGTCGCACGGCAGGTCCCACTGCGCGGGGTTGCTGTTCGGCTTCGCGCGCAGCTGACGTCGAAGCCCGCTGGCTGAAAGGGATCGCTTTAGGGTCGCGCCGATTTCGCGCTGCACCCGCGGCATCGCACTCTCGACGCCGTGATCGGCAAGAAAGATGGCGCCGCGAGTCGTTTGCAGAAACTTGACCGCCGCCCCACCCACCACCGCGAGGACGACGAGCACACCCACGAGCACCTTGACGCGCTTGGGCGCACGTTCGCTTTTGGAATCTTGGCTGCGGCGCGGCATGGGAATGAGAACCGCGCGAGACTATCGGCGACTGACGATGTGCGTCAAGAAGATGGCGAGTATAGGAACTTGATGGCTCCCCACGTCGCTTCTTGAGTTGATTGCGGAGATTTCGGGGGTGCGCTGTCACCCAGGTCGTGAAGCTCGATGAGCTCCCAATGATCATGGCCACCTTGGGGGTTGTTGCGAACCACAAACTCCGCTCTGGCGCCATTCAGCGCAATGTACGTCGTATTCGGCTCAACCTCGAACGTGAAGGTGTAGAAAGCAGTCGTTGTATACCATGTTTCT
>JAICFA010000078.1 GCA_025923935.1 Candidatus Krumholzibacteriia bacterium | reverse complement strand
CTTCATGCCAGGCCGCGCCGCTGCATCAGGTAGAGCACGCGCTCGCTGTCTTTCACCGGACGGCTCTCCACGGTTTCGAAGTACGCCGCGAATGCGCCCTCGAATCCGGCGCGCGTGTAGTCCGGGAAAACATCGGCGCGCGTCGCGAGCAGCCGCTGCACTTGCGAATCGCTCTTGGGCACGAACTCGATCACCAGTGCACGGCCGACACGCGCCAAGAAACGCGCGACGCGATCGAGCGGCACGTTGTTGGAGATGGCGAGATGGTGGACGAGCGCGAGTGCGAGTACCAGATCGGCGGGGCCGCGGTCGGCCAGCGAGGAGCGCTCATCGTGGTCCCAGCCCAGCGCCGGGCTGGGGTTGGTGAGATCCATGACCAGCGGCAGCATGTGGGTTTCGCCGCGCGCGCGCACGGTTCGATAGTTCTTTTCCACCGCCGCTGCGTCCACGTCGAAGGCCACCGTGGCGATGCCGCGCTCCGCGGCGAGGCGGCTGAAGTCACCGGTGTTCGCGCCCAGATCCCAAACTGTCGCGGGGCGCGCGCGCGTGATGAAATCGCGCACGATGTCCGCCTTCTGGTCGCGGGCGGTATTCGAATAGTTGGTGTCCGCGTAGTAGTCACCCCATTCCGTTCCGGCGGGGGCCCATTCGAGTTTTTTCACCGCACCCGTCAGGCTGTCGATGAGACCGCGCATCGCCATGCGGCTGACGCGGCGTTTCTTCACCATACTGGTGGAGGCAAAGCGCCGCTGCGAGCGCGCGTGCAGATGAATGTGGATCGACAAGGACGGCGACCAGCGCGTCGCGGCGGGGAGGAGGCGGCTGGCGACGTCCAGCGGGACTCCGTCGATGAACGGGCGCATGAGCAGCGGCAAGCGTGCATCCACGCGCGCGGCCAGCGCCAAGGGGGCAAGGAAATGCTGGCAAAACTGGCGGTACGCGACCCACGGCTCGCCTTCGCGATACGGTTCGAACGACAGCGTGTCGATCATGACCGGCTTGCCGCGAAGAAATTGAATGTTGAAGGCACTGGCGTCGCGCAGCGAAAATCCGTGCTCGAGGGCGAGCGTTTGCAGAGCGAGGGTGGTGAGTGCCGCGTCTTTGAGCTGCGAAAACGACCACTCGTACGGATACGATACGAAGCCGATGCGCTCGGGCTCGATGATCTTGTGCGCCAGCTCGGGACGGGGCGACCCGACCTCGGAGAGTGCGCGCTCCGTGTGCGGAACGAGTAGGCCATCGCGCATCAGCCGTTCGCACAGACCGCCGGCGACGAATGCGTCGAACTCGGCCGCAAACGAGCGATTGATCTGTCGAAAGAGGCGTCCGCCGCTCTCGAATACAAAACCCGCCGGGTCCCGAAACGATCCTGCGACCGTCGGGAACTCGGGGTCAGTCGTTACGGTCATTGCGTGAGAACAGTCCCGATATGAAACGCTTGATGCGGAACCAGGACATCTTGATGGCAAACGCCGCGCCCAAGAGGCCGGCAATGATCATTTGCAGGACGTAGCTTCCGGTACCCGGATCGAGGTACGCGTGGGCATCCTGGGGCAAAACGAGCAGGTAAACCACCGCAACCGGCGCAAGCACCCAAAAACGCATGCGTAAACCCTCCGTAGCGACTCAAACCCGACGCGGTCCGGTGCGAAGAGCACAACCTGCGGTGAATAGTAGCAGATCGCTCAGTGGCCTGGCAATTCCGGGATGGCCGGTATTGACGATAATCGCGCTTTCCTGCTAGTATTTGGGCCTCTGGAGGTGTCCGCCAAGATCGTCTGTTAATGCTCTTTTATCCCCGCGACTCGCCCCCCGGGCGGGACACGGTTAGACGCATACACCCAATGAGAGCACGGCGCGAGCGCGTGGGACCACGTGTTTGCGACAGACGACCATGAACGGCGATACACCTTTGCGTTTGCGACCCGGCACGCCGTCGCGGCTGCCTTCCCCGTCCCAGTCGCCCGCCACTGACGCGACGGTGACCGACATAACCGACCCGTTCGGATATCGAGTCACCAAGCGCGCGTTCGATTTGATCGTGGGTAGCGGGATCCTGTTGTTGTTGTTGCCGGTGATTCCGCTGGTCGCGCTGATGATTCGTTTCGACTCGGAAGGCCCGGTCTTTTACCGCCAACAGCGGATCGGAATGGGCGGGCGCCCGTTCCGGTTCTACAAATTCCGGTCGATGCGCGCCGATTCGGACCGCTTGCGCGCGGACCTCGAAGCCCGCAACGAGCTCACGGGTCCCGTGTTCAAGATCAAGAACGATCCGCGCGTCACCGCGGTGGGACAGTTTCTGCGGCGCTCGAGCTTGGACGAGATCCCGCAGATTTTCAACGTGCTGAAAGGTGACATGAGCATCGTGGGGCCGCGTCCGGCTTTGCCGGGCGAGGTCGCGCGCTACGAAGCGTGGCACCGCCGCCGGCTCGACGTGAAGCCCGGAATCACCTGCCTCTGGCAGGTCGCGGGACGAAGCCACGTCGACTTCGACGAGTGGATGCGTCTGGATATCGAGTACATGAGCCGGCGCAGCCTGCGCACCGATGTGGCGATCTTCGTGAAGACGATTCCAGCCGTGATTGCGCGGCGCGGAGCGTATTGAGGCCGTGGCACGGCGATTGCGTTTGAGAGGTTGTTGGTTGTTTAGTCACTCACTTAGTTTTATGCGTGCAACAAGTTACCGAAAGCCCGCGGGGTGCGGCTGCGCCAATCGACGCACCGTGGCGGCGGTTCCTGCTCGTTTCTCCGACGTCCGCGCGGGGCTTTTGCTCGCCGCGGCCCTGGCGGTGCCGCTGGTGGCTGGAGGCTGCTCGGGCGGGGTCAAAGGGGCGGATCGCTCCGAGGGCTGGTATGACGCGGACTCGGTCAAGGAGTTCGTGGCGGACACGTCGAAGCCGCGGGTCGCTCCTGCGGTCGAGCCCGAGTACGTCATCGGCGTCAGCGATGTGCTCGAGGTTGTGTTCCTGTACCACAACAATCTCACCACGCGCGACTTGATCGTGCGTCGCGACGGCCGCATCTCCATGCCGTACGTCGGCGACCAAATGGCGGCCGGGATCACGCCGATGGTGCTCGACTCGCTGCTCACGGTTCGCTTCAGCGAAGTACTGCGCGACCCCAACCTATCGGTGATTGTGAGCGAGCCCGCGCCGCAGAAAGTTTACGTCTTGGGCGAAGTCAATCAGCCCGGACGCTTCGAGTTCAGCGACGAGCTGTCGATGCTGCAAGCGGTGGCGGAAGCGGGCGGGGTCAGGGCAGGCGGGATGACCAATCACGCGGTGCTCATCCGCCGCGAGGGCGTTACCCAGATCACCGGCGTCGAAGTGGATCTGCGCGCCGCTGCCGACGGCTCTAAGCTCTCGAACGACCTGCGCCTGCGCAACTACGACATCGTGCTGATTCCCAAGCACCCCATTTACAGCGCGGCGGAATTCATGCAGGCCGTCGGCGATATTATCAACGTTCCGCTCGACGCCGTCTTCAAGGGTTGGCAGATCGCCAACCTAAAAGAGAATTACCAGTTCTATCGCACCACCGCCCCCACGGGACAGTAGGCCATGG
This sequence comes from Candidatus Krumholzibacteriia bacterium, assembly GCA_025923935.1. Lineage (GTDB taxonomy): Bacteria > Krumholzibacteriota > Krumholzibacteriia > WVZY01 > JAKEHA01 > JAKEHA01. The sequence goes on along the minus strand of JAICFA010000078.1, from coordinate 8,312 downwards.
ACGACCGCGCTACCCGCCAAGAAACCAGTGTCCGCGACTTCCTCGACGTGGTGTTTCGCCGCAAGGGCATCATCGTGTCGATTCTCGTGCTTTCCGTGGTGTTGGTGGTCTTCCTCGATTCGCGCAAACCCGAGGTGTGGGAATCGAACTCGCGCGTGCTGGTGCGTCGCGGCGAACAATCGAGCGTGCTGAACCAGAATATTCGAACCCTGGGCTGGGAAGAGGAAGTCGCCTCCGAGATCCAGGTCATCCTGTCCGACGACGTGTTCAAGCGCGCGCGCGTCATCTTCGCCGACTCGGCGCGCGCCCAGGGCCTGGAAGGGGTGGCCTTCAACCCCGGCGGCGCCCGCGCCGACGTCATCGGCGAGTCGAACGTGTTCGTAATTGGGTATGTCGACGCGCGCAAGGAAGTGTGCCGGCTCGGGTGCGACGCGGTCACACTGGCATTCCGCGACTACTATCGCGAGCGCAAGGCGCCGCCCAAGCTGGCCGACTTCTTCCAGGACGAGCTCACCGACGTGCGCACCGAGATCGAGTCGTGGCGCACCCGTCGCAACCAGTTCATGAACGACGCCAAGTTTTTCGGCGCGGAAGAAACCAGCCGCTTCCAGCTGAACAAGATCGGCACCTTGGAAACCCGTCTCACGCAGCTCAACGGCGATATTTCCTCGCAGGAGCTGCGCGTCGCCAACCTGGCGGAGCTCAGCAAGAAGTCCGGCGTCGAGCTGGAAAAAGAGCTGTCGTTCTCGATGTCGCAGCACGTGCTGCAGTCGGGCATCGTCCAAAATATCAAGTTCGAGCTGCAAAAGCTGAACATGCGGCGCGAAGAGCTCGTCACCATGTACACGGACAAGCATCCCGAGCTGGTGGCGGTGAACCAGCAAACCGCCGATTTGCACGAAGACCTCAAGCGGCAGGTCGACAACGCCTACAAGGTGGAAAAAGTCACGTTGACCGAGATGCAGGCGCGGCAGTCGGGGGTTGCGGTGGAGTTGGCGGCGGCGAGGCGCGATCTGGACGCGATTCCTGACAACGAGCGCCAGATGGCCGAGATCGACCAGATGCTCCGCAGCTTGGAGGAAAAGCACAAGATGCTGGTCGCGCGCCAGAGCGAAGCCGAGATCGCTCGCGCCGGCTATCCCGAGTGGGACGTGTCCATCCTCTCGAGCGCGGGGATGCCGTACAAGAAAAAGACACGCGACTTCGTGCGTCTCGCACTGGGGCCGATCTTGAGCATCATCATCGGACTGGGGCTCGCGTTCTTCCTGGAGAGCATGGACCACTCGGTCAAGAGCCGCGCGGAGGCGGAGGAGTATCTCGACGCCCCCGTGCTGGCCACCATCTCGGATTCCAACGGACGCAAATCCGTGCGGGGCAGCACCTGATGTACGAGGCGTTCTTCAGCTTGCGGGAAAACCCGTTCGGCACGACACCCGACCCGCGCTTCTTGTACAAGAGCCGCGCGCATCGCGAAGCCTTGGCGTACCTCGCTCAGGGGATCTTCTTGAAGAAGGGCTTCCTGGCCGTCACCGGCGAGGTCGGCGTGGGCAAGACCACCATCGTGCGCGCCTTCGTGCAGACCTTCAACCCGTGCTTGGAAGTTTCCTTCGTCATCAACACCAAGGTCGATTTCCGCGAGATGCTGTACATGCTACTGACCGACTTCGGTGTGGAGATCAAGAGCGACTCGAAGGTGGCCATGCTGGCCCAGCTCAACGAATTCTTGATCAAGCGCTACGCCGACAATCAGAACCCGGTGGTGGTGATCGACGAAGCGCAGAATTTGTCGCCCGAAGTGTTGGAAGAATTGCGCATGCTTTCGAACCTCGAAACCAACCAGCAGAAGTTGATCCAGATCGTGTTGGTTGGGCAGCCCGAGCTGTGGGACCTCCTGCAACGCGACGACCTGCGCCAACTGCGCCAGCGCATACCCGGCGTGTGCCAGATGAAGCTGCTCTCGCGCGAGGAAGTGTACCGTTACATTCGCTACCGCCTCGCGGTCGCCGGGCTCACCAACGGGCAGATCGTGTTTTCGGAAAACGCCATCGATTCCATTTTCGAGCTGACCGGGGGAATACCGCGATTGATCAATATGCTTTGCGACCGCGTACTGTTACGCGGATATCTCCAGCGCAGCCGCGCCGTCGAATCCGAATTGGTGGCGGCCAGCGCGCACGAGTTGGGCATGCACGCGTCGCCGCGCACGGAGGGCCGTCGCGCGGCGGGCGGGGGGGCCGTCAATTGAGCAAGATGTTCGATGCGCTGCGCCGTGCCGAGGCGGAGCGCAAACAAAAGATCGCGGAGACCGGTCCGTCGTCCGCGGCGGAGCGTGTCGACGAAACATCGGCGCCAACCATCGCAGCGCACGAAAGTGCCGTGCCAGAAAGCGCGCGCGCCGTACCGCTGCACGAGGCGCCGTTGCCGACCGATTACGCCCCGACGGGAGAGCTGTTGCGCGAGCTGGGCATACTTCGCAACTCGCTCGAGTCACGCTTGGACGCGCGCTCCAAGCGCGTGCTGATGTTCACCTCGGCCATGCACGACGAGGGGGTCACCACCCTCGCGGTCGCGTACAGCCGGCTGCTCGCCATGCACGGCCACGAGCGCGTGCTGCTGGTCGAGCTCAACGCACGCCGTCCCGCCTTGGCGGAACGCCTGGGCCTGGGCCCGGGCGAAGGTGTGACGCATTATTTCGGCGAGTCGCGCGCGCTGGCGGGTCTGATTCGCCACATGCCGGCGGACGGGTTCGACGTGTTGCGCGTGGGCGAAGGCGACCCCACCAAGATTCAAATCTACCTCGAGAAAGTTTTCCCGCGGCTGCGCGAAGAGGCGCTCAAGACATACGACACTGTCATCATCGATGCGCCGCCGGTGGTTTTGTCGCCGGAGACACCGCCCATCGCACCGCTCGTCGACGGGGTGGTGCTCGTGGTACTGTGCGGCAAGACCAAGCGCGAAACCGTGCAGCGCTCGATCAAGCTCATCGAGCAGTTCAACGGACGCGTGCTGGGCGTGGTCCTGAACCGCAAGCGGTACTTCATCCCCGAATTCATCTATCGTCGCTTGTAGCGCGCGCCCGTTTCCTTCCACCCGTTTTCGAAAGCGGCCGGTTGTTGGTATGAAGCCCGCGATCGAGATCATGCGCGAGCGCGCCGCCGCCGTGGTGCGCGAAATGTTGGCGCGCGTGCCGGCGGGATCCATTCGCGCGGCCTTCGCCGGGGGTAGCGTAGGGCGGGGCGAAGTGTGGTCGTCGCCGCGCAACGGCACCCTCGAGATTTTCTCCGACATCGATCTGTACGTGGTCGTTGCCGACGACGCCGACGCGGCGCTGGTACGACGCGCCGCGGCGAGTGTGGCCGCAGCACTACCGGCCGCCGATGCCGGCACGCGCTTTCGCCGCGGTGCCGATATCGGTGTGTACCGTTTGGACGACTTGCTGGCCCAGCCGGTGCGTCCCGGCACCGTTGACCTGGCGGAAAACCACCTGTGGCTTTTCGGCGACCGCGACGTAGCGGCCCGGCTGGCGACGGCACCGTCGCGCCCGATGGAGCGCAGCGAAGCGCTCTACTTGCTCGAAAATCGCGCGTGGGATTTGCTCGATGTTCCGCTCGAGGAAACCGCCGCGACGACGGCCAAGGTGATGCTGGACGTTTTGGCGGCACATCTCATCGCGGAGGGGCGCTTCGTGCCGACCTACGAGAGGCGGCGCGCCGCGGCCGAGCGGGAAGAGGTGCGACTGGTGTCGAGTGCCGCGCGGGAAGCGGTCGATGCGGCGGAGCGCTTTCGCCGTGGAGAAATCATCGACATGGTCGCGGTCGACGCGCTTGCGCATGTGACGGAGGCGTGGTGCGTGCTGGGAGGCGTGATCCTGTTCGGCGGCGAGGGCGTGGCCGACCCGGTGGCGATTTTAGCGCAGCGCTGCGGTCGCGGGAATCGTGTCGCGAACTATCGCGAGTTCGTGCAGTCGCGGCACCGTCGCGGCGCGTCGGCGCTGGGTGCTGCGCTCTCGGGCCTGCGCTTTACGGCGCTGTCGCCGCGCGCCGCCCTGCGCACGCACGCGGTGGTGAGGGGATTGATCGAGAGCCAGCGGCTTCGTCCCGATACGGTCGCGTTTCACTCGAGCTACGTGGCGCGGCTCGCGTCGCGCGTGTCACCGCAGGAGACGACGTTGGACCGGCGCGTTCGCGCCGCCATGAAAGCGAGCGCATAACCGCGCATGGGGCGCCCCGTCTTGCTGGTGCTGTTGGTCGACGCGCTCGGCTGGGAGATCGTGGAGCGGTTCGGTTTCGGCCGCGACGAGTTCGCGGTGCGCGCCCCGCTCGGCACGGTGCTGGGCTACAGCTCGGCCGCCATCCCGAGCCTGCTGTCGGGTGCGACACCCGCCGAGCACGGTTCGTGGTCGATGTTCCGCCGCGCCGAACGCGACGGCTCGTTTGCATTCCTCGCGCGTCTGCCCCGTTTGCCCAACGCGGTGGAATGGCGCGCGCGCCACTGGGTACGCCGCTACACCGACGCGCGCGGTCGCGTGCGCTCGTACTACAGCCTCTACGAAATCCCGTTGCACCTCTTGCACCGTTTCGACGTGGGGTTGAAGGGTGACCCGTTCCAGCCCGGCGGGCTGCCGCGTGCCACGGTATTCGACTGGATGCAGCAGCACGGCGTTCGCTACCGCTTGTGGTACTACACCACCGACGAGGAAGCGAACCTGCGCGCCGCGGAATCGGCGCTGGGAGACGAGAGCGATGTGCTTTTCGTCTACACGGCCGAGCTCGACGGGCTCATGCACCGTGTGGGCATCTTCCATGAGTCGGTCGAATCGCGCTTGCGCCGCTACGCCGCGTTTCTATCCGCCATGCGCCGGCGCGCGCGCGAGACGGACGTGTCGCTCACGACCGTCTTGCTCAGTGACCACGGCATGACCGACGTCACCGCGGTGGCCGATCCTTGGGGAGCCATGAACGCCCGCGGATTGAGGTTGGGTCGCGACTATCTCGGCTTCTACGATTCGACCATGCTGCGCGTGTGGGGAAGCGACAGCGTGGTCGACACCGCGACGGTGGCGCTGGGAACACACGGCCGCCGCTTGAGCGACGATGAGCTGCGGGCGCGCGGCTGCTTCTTTCCGCGGCGCGAATACGGCGACGCGGTGCTGCTCGCCCAGCCCGGTGTGCTGATCGTTCCGAGCTTCATGGGGGCGGCGCGCATCGCCGCGATGCACGGCTACGACCCCGACGACCGCTTCTCCCAGGGGTGCTTCATGAGTGATGCAAAGGACGCTCCGGCACCCGCTTCACTGCTTGGCTTCAAGTCCTACCTGAGTGCGTGGTGCGAGCGCCAGCGCGCATGAGCACCACGGCGCACAAGATCAGCACGGCGATGACGTGGACGATGCTGTCGCGCGCCGGCCGCATGGGGCTGGGAATTCTCACCAGTGCCATCGTGGTGCGCGGGTTGGGCGACCACGATTACGGCGTGCTGAGCGTCCTGCGCTCGATTCTCATGTTCGTCGTTTTGCTGGCGGGTTTCGGGACCGGCCAGGCGGTGCTCAAGTTCCTGCCCGCGCTGCGCGTGGCGCGCTCGCCGCACGCGGCGCGCCGTCTCGTGCGTGCGGTGTTTGCGGCCCACACGCTGGTCTGGGCGCTGATGCTGGTGGTCGCTTGGGTGTGGCGCGAGGGGCTGGAGGACTTGTTTCACGTCGACGGTGTGGGCGTGTACATCGTGGTCGCGGTCGCGCTGGCGTGGTTCGAGATCGTGTTCACGGTGGCCACGCACGTCTTGAACGCCAGCTACGACGCGGGACGCCTCGCCATCGCGTCGTTGGTGAGCCACGTGGTCTATGCCATGGCATTGCTGCTGACGTTCGACCGCGGGTGGGGCTTGCTGGGCGTGCTGGGTGCCACTGCGGCGGGGAATGCGGTGGCCACGGTGCTGGTGTGGAGCCGGGTGAAAGCGGCGAGCCAATTCGAGAGCGGTGCGGCGTCGTCCGATCTGGAGGCGGTTACGCGCTCACGCGTGCTGCGCTATTCGCTCCCGTTCGCCGCCATCGCAGTGCTCAACGCCATCGTGTGGCGCCAGTCGGAGACGTTGCTGTTGGCGCACTTTCGCACCCCCGAAGAAACCGGCTACTTCGACGTCGCCTACCGCTTGCCGCAAATGGTGCTCGAGTTCGTGCCCGGAACGGTGTGGCCGCTGGTGATGGCGGGCATGTCGGAGGCGTTCGCGCGCGACCGCGACAGCCTGCGGCGCGGTGTGGAGAAGTACTACCGCATGCTGTTCGCGTTGTGCGCGCCCCTGTGCGTGGGCGGGATTATCGCCGGCGGACGCTTCGTGGAGGTGTTGTACGGCGACGCGATGCAGCCGGCGGCGGTGCCGGCGCAGCTGTTCTTTCTCATCTTCACCGTGTCGTTCTTGTCCACACCGCTCTCGATGGCGCTGTACGTACTGGAGCGAACGCACGTCAATCTGCTAATCTACACGATCCTTGCCGTGATCAACGTCGGGCTCGATCTCGTGTTGATCCCGCGGTACGGCGTGTACGGCGCGATCGTTCCCGTCGCGCTGGCGATTCTCCTGCAGCCCGTGCTCTATTATCGCGTGGTGCGCCGTATCGATCCGGGCGTGCGCATCCCCTTCGGCTACGTGGCGCGCTGTATCGCGGGGGCCATACCGGCGGTGATCATGCTCCCGCTTTTAGCGGTGGTGCCGGGTGCGCTGGGGTTGGCCGCTGCCACGGTCGCGGGAGCGGCGGCAATTGCGCTCGGCTATCGCGTGGCGCGGGTGCTGGGGCCGGAGGAAGTGAGCATCCTGCGTCGTGTGTCGGCGCCCGGTATGGCGTCGGTCGTGAATTGGTTGGGACGGAGTTCATCCTAGGAGAGACATGCATCGCGGACTCAAAATCAGCGTCGTGATCCCGTGCTACAACGAAGAAGACGGGGTGCGCATCACCATCGGCCAGCTGCCGAAGGTCGTCGACGAGATCGTCGTGGTCGATAACAACAGCACCGATCGCACCGCCGAAGTGGCGCGCTCGCTGGGCGCGCGCGTGGTGCCCGAGAAACGCAAGGGCTATGGTGCCGCGTATCAAGCGGGACTGCCCGCCGCCACCGGCGACGTCATCGTGACGCTGGACGGCGATGGCACCTATCCCGCCGACCAAATCCCCGAGCTTGTCGATTATCTGGAAGACAAGCAGCTCGACTTCATCAGCGCGTCGCGCTTTCCCTTGAAGAACCCGCGCGCGATGAACTTTTCCAACAAGGTCGGCAACGCGGTCCTGACCGCCGGCATGGCGGTGTTGTACGGCACGCCGGTGCGCGACTCGCAGTCGGGAATGTGGGTGTTTCGTTCCGCGGTGTATCCGAAGCTGCGCGTGAAAAGCGACGGCATGGCGTTCTCGGAGGAGATCAAGATCGAAGCGATTCGCCACCGCGACGTGCGCTTCGGCGAGTACAACGTCGACTATCGGCCGCGCGTCGGTGAGGTCAAGCTGGACAAATGGCGCGACGGCTTCCGCAATCTATTCTTCCTGGTGAAGAAGCGCTTCTCGTGAGCCCGCACCCGCGGCCCCGCGGTGCCGCTGCGCTGGCCGGCGCGGCGGCCATCGGACTGACCGCCGCGGGATGGCTCGACGTCTTGCCGGTCGCCCTGCGCGCCGTGGTGCTGCTCGCGGGCGCGTGGGCGGTACCGGCGTACTTGCTCCTTCCCGCGGCACGGCGCTGCGGTGCTGCCTCCAACTCCGCGGCGGCGTCGCTCTCATTTTTTGCGGTTCTCTCGCTCCACGCGATCGTTTCTGAGCTGCTTCGTTCCGCGGGTGCGTCGTTCGCGACGTACGACGCCGTGCTGACTTGGATACTCTTGCTTGGCCTCCTCGCGGCAGGGGCGGTGACGTGGCGAAAAAGCGGATATCGGGGCGAGTGGCGCGCGCTGCGCGCAACGGTGGTGCGGCGTCGTTGGCTCGTGGCCGCGATATTCGGACTGGCGGCGATCGCGGCGTGGTCGCGCGGCGGATTCACCGTCGAAGAGGACGCGTTCGACCACATCGGTCATGTGCGCCGCATCGTCGATCTCAACGCGATGCGTCCCGAGCACACCCTGGCGATGCCCAGCGACGCCGTGGTACCGATGCCGCCGGACCCGCGCAAGGGCGCATTGCATCCTCTCATCGCGTGGGTCGCTACCACCGCCGACGTCGGTCCCGACGTCGCGTGGTCGGTGCTACCGCTGTTGCAATATCCCGCGCTCGAGCATGCCGGCGTTGCCTTCACGCAAACCGTTCTCGCGCGCGCGTCGCTGGTCGCGAGCGCGGTGGCGGG
>JAICFA010000077.1 GCA_025923935.1 Candidatus Krumholzibacteriia bacterium | reverse complement strand
TGCGGGCATGACGGGGGTCCCGTTTACCGATCCGATTCGACTGGAGAGTTCGTGCGGGATCGAGAACTCCTTGCCGAAGAAGCCGGAGTTGTCGTCGGTGTTCATCTATCAGGCGATCGAGCGCTGGGGCGGCCTCGACAAGTTTTGTCGCGAGTTTTTCTTCGCCGCGGTATCGCCGGTGGGTTTCGTCAGGGACGGAAAGAACTTCAACTATTACGACGACACGCAGCTACTGGAGAGCCTGCAGCCGTTCATCGTCGAGTCGATGGGGAAGCAAATCGCGATCGGCGCGCGCCGCGAGGTGGCGATTGTGCTGGGGACGGGAAGGAACCGTGTCGTCTTCGAGCGGCTCAACGAGGAGCACGGTTTTTTTGAGCGCGTGGCGGTGGTCGAACATCCGCGCTTCATCATGCAGTACCGTCGCAAGCGGCTGGCCGAGTACGTGGACCGATACTGCGCGGTGCTCTCTGGGGCGGTTGGAAATTCCGCAAAATAAAAACGGGTCGCGTCTCGGGGGACGCGACCCGCTTCCTGTTTTGCGGCCGTGCGCTGGTTCGGGGGCACAGGCGCAAACGACCGTCGCTCGTTTAGACCCGCCACGCGTCTCGGAATCACAAGGTTTCTATCGCCCTGCGCACCGCGTCCGCGATTGCCGCCGTAACTTGTTTCCAACCAACGGGATTACGTAGCAGGGCCTGATTTACCTCGAGCTCGATGCCGGCGTACGACGCGGCCGGAAAACGGCCGCGCAGGGTGGTCGTCAGGCCGTCGGTCCAGCCGCGATAGGGGGAGTTGCGGCGGACCTGGAGCTTGGGTGCGCGCGCGCGCAGCTCGCGCGAAAGTGCCTCGACGACTTCGCCCTCGAAGCGCCGCTTGGGATCGAAGAGCAACCCGATATCCGCGCGACGCCGCTTGCCGTTCCACACGGGAGTGAAGGTGTGCACCCCCATGTGCACGGCGCGACGGCGCCGCATCGCGCGTCGCAGTGAAACCTCCACCGCGCGCCGGTGCGGATGATAGAACATCGCCAGGAGTCGAAATTGCTCGGCGGGGTCGAGGTCGCGGGTGAACGCGGAGAACAGCTGCGGATGGCCGAGCGAGCGGTTGCACTCGACCACGAGTCGCGATGTGGTATTGGCGAGGAGCGGCGCGTTGGATGCGAAGGCAATGGCGCGCGCCAGGTCGAGGGCTCCCGGATCCCAGCCGCGGTGCGATTTGAGCTCGGCGGCGGCGCCGCGAAACAGCGCGCGATAGCGCGGCGGCACGCGATTTCCCGCGTGCTCGCAGGAAACCACAAGGCGCGGCTCAGGCCTCCGCATGGAAGGTGCGATTGGCGCGCAGACAGTCGCACAGCTCGGCGTAGACGTCGTGCAGGCGCTCGCGTGGTAGCGAAAGACGGGCCGCAACACTGGGCTCATCGCCCGCCACGGCGCGCACAATACGGCGCGAGAGCGGGCCCTCGCGCAGAATGGTGTCGATCACCGCGGACCAGCGCGAGGTGAAGTCCGCGTCGCCCGCCACCGAGCTTTCCACCAAGTCGCGCCATACGTCGCCTGCACGTGCGCTGCGCGATCGAACGCCAAACGCTTCCAAGTACTCGCGGTCGGAGATCACAGCGGCCTCGGCGTCGCGCGTGGTGGCGAGCAGGATCTCGTTGAGCGCGTCGGTGTCGAAGCGCTTCTGACGCTCGAGCGGCTGCCAACGCTCGCGCACCAGTGCGCGGGCCACGGCGGTAATGGCATGCGAGACGGCGAGGTCGGCGGTGGGGCACTCTTGGATGTCAATGATACGTACCTCGATGGCGTCGCGGTCGAAGCGCGCGATGGCGCCGCGCGCGTTCAGCCATTCTTCCTGCAAGATTCCGTCGGGATCGTGGGGAGCGATATCGACGTACATGGGCGCAAGAATCCGCTCCTGATACTCGCGCTGCGAATAGACGGGCTCGGGAATCACCCGTCCCGCCACCGACGGAATTTTTTTCTGATTCTCGCGATAGAAGTGCATGCGGCTGTCCATCAGGCCGGTGATCCGTCCATCCAGAATGGGGGAGCTGGCGGCGAGCGCCGGGATGATGGGAAGGACAAAGCGAACGGCGGCGTGCAAACGCGCGAACTCGTCGTCGCCGGCGAAAGGAAGGTTCAAGTGCACGCACTGGAGGTTCGCCCAACCGTGCCCTTTGCAGCCGAAGATGCGGTCGAAGGCGCGATAGACGTCGCCCATTTCGTGGGGCCACAGCACGGTGTCGCTCGCGGGGCTCATCCACGGGTGCGCCGCGGTCGGCATCAAGCGGCCGCCCAGCGGTTCGACCAGCTTCTCCAAATCGTCGACGTGCTTGGCGAAGACATCGTCCAAACCACGCAGTGACGTGGCCGGCCCGTTGGTCTTGATCTCGATCACGTGATTGACGAGCTCGTTTGACCACGCCAAGGTGCCTCGCTCGATCTCGGCCTCGAAGTTTCCCGACGCGGCCATCATGACCTGGTCGCACGCCGGCAGCACGTCGAGCGAGCCCTCGCGCACGAGCATGTACTCGAGCTCGATGCCGACACCTTCGAACAAGCCCAGCGTTTTCATGCGCCCTTGATGCGATCGACGCGATCGACCAGCGATTTCATGACGCGCGCGTACAACTTGTCGCCGACGATCTTGTCCTCATAGCCGGCTTCGATGCTGGGGTTGTCGTTGACTTCGATCAGGTAGAAGCTCGCGCCGCGCTGCTTCAAGTCCACACCATAGAAGCCGTCACCGACCGCACTCGCGGCGGTCGTCGCCAGTCGAATCACTTCGCGTGGGGCGCGGTTGACGGCCAGAGTCTCCACTTTGCCGCTGGTCAAGCTGCCGCGCTTGGTACGTTTCAAAATCTGCCAATGGCGGTGCGCCATGAAGTAACGGCAAACGTACAGCGCTTTCCCCTCGAGCACACCCACGCGCCAGTCGAAGTCGGTCGGCATGTACTCTTGCGCAATCAATAGGTCGGAGCTTTCCAGGCGCCGCTCGACTTCGTCGCGCAGCTCCATCAACGTATTCACCTTGATCACACCCTGCGAGAACGAGCTGTCGGGCTGCTTGAGAATGCAGGGAAGGTTGAGCGTGTCGGCCACCTCATTGGCGTTGTCGCGGTGCACGATCATGGTCTTGGGCGTGGGCAGGCGGTAGCGATCGAACATCTCCGCCAGATAGACCTTGTTGGTGCAGCGAATGATCGACTCGGGGTCGTCGATGACGGCGAGCCCTTCCGCGGCGGCGCGGCGTGCGAAGCGATACGTATGATGATTGACCGCCGTGGTCTCGCGGATAAAGAGCGCGTCGAACTCGGCGACGCGGCGATAGTCGTCGCGCACGATGAACTCGGGATCCATCCCTACCTGTTCAGCCGCTTTGGAGAACTTGCGTAGCGCGCGCGGGTCCGACGGGGGGTCGACTTCCTCGGGGTTGTAGAGGATCGCGAGGTCGTAGCGAAAGCTTTTCCGGCGGCGCGGCTTGCGCTCGAGCTTCAGGAAATACTCGCCGGCCGCGTTGACGACGAACGGTCGCTGCCAGTCGGGGATGTCGTTGACGGCGATAGGATAAACCTGGTCCAGCTCCCATTTCTTTTTTTCATAATGAAAATGAGCGCGCAAGAGCGGGGCTTCGAAAAACGAGAAGAGCTGCTGCGCCAGACGCTCGTAGCGCTTCACCGTCGTCTTGCCGAAGTAGATATTGAGTTGGTACTTGTCCGCCTTCAAGTGCACCAACGTGCGTTGAATGAGCTCGTCCAAGTCGTCCGAGCGAATGCGGAAGATCGCCTCGGTGCGCATATCCTGGAGCGTGAGAATACTCGGGATGGCGCGGTGACCGCGCGCTTCCGCGAGCAGCGAGACATAGTAGCCCGAGCTCATGTAGCGGTACGAACGACACAGGTTGAATACCTTGGCGTTCTCGATGTCGTTGTATTCGGCGTCGGTCAAATAGGCACGCGCCGAGACCACTTCGACGCCGGGGACGTGCAGCGGCCAGTTGTTGGGATTGTTGACGACGAATAAGCGCGACATGCTAGCTCCGCACGCGCGGCGGCGCCACCACGAGCAGATTCGAGTCGTAGGTGAGGACGCCGAGCAAGACCGAACAAATCAGGCGGTTCACGCCCACCTCATAATAGCGCTCCTTGGCCAGGTTGGGCTGGTACGGGTCTGCCACCAGGATATCGCGATTCGACGAGTCGTACCCGCACAACACCACGAAGTGCCCCCCGGGTACGCCGCGCACGTCGTCGTAGTCGCCGCGCGGGCCGTATTCGCGCGCCGTCTGATACAAATAGGTCGAGCTCAGGCCGGCCAGCATGGGCACGTTGCCGTTCAAATGCCGGCGCAGAAGCTTGGGAGACAGCTCCGCGAAGCGAATCAGTCCCCCCATCTGCATGAACTCGATGTACGCGCGCGACGCCACCTTCAGCTTGCGCTGGTGCTTCACCGCCGACTGGCGCTGCAGCCGGTCGATGAGCTCGTCGCGGCCCAGCCCACGCCACGTCGGGTCGAACACCTGGAGGTTGTAGGAGTAGAGCGTCACGCGGTAGCCGCGCTTGAGCGCGTGGATACCGAGAAAGACGCCCAACGTGCCGCCCTCTTCGAGCTGCTCGACGTCGCGCACGACGTCGTCCAGCTCCACCTTGTCGCCGTGGTAGCGGTAGATCGAATGCAGGCACGTCGCCCCACAGCTCACGTCGTCGGGCTGGCGAAGGATGTCCAACTGAATGCGTTTTTTCATGGAGACGCCATGCTAGGACCGCCCCGCGCCCGGCGTCAATCGGCGTGTTGCGCGACCCTGGTCGGTCGATTAGAGTCTACGGCTTATGCGACTCCCAATGCCTATCGCTTCCGCGATTATTTTGATGTCGGCCGGGCTCGCCGGGGCACAGACGCCCGCGGCCGAGGGCGATCGCTGGTCGTCGTTTCTTCCGCTGATGAAGGAGGAAGCAATCAAGCGGGGGTACGATCTCCCGCTCCCCTTCGGCGTGTCGGTCATTTACAACTACATCGGGCGCGATATCGACGTGTTCGACATCCGCATCGGCGTCGATGGGGAAGAGCCGCGCAGCGTCACCCAATTCCTTAACCTCGGATCCAACTCCAGCGTCAACGCCGCGCTCGCGAAGGCGGACGCATTCCTGCTGCCGTTCTTGAACCTGTACGTGCTGGGCGGCTACCTCGAAAATGAATCCACCAGCAAGGGGCACGTCATCGTGCCACGCGTGATCACACCCGGCCCGCCGCGCGAGTTCGAATTCGAAATCGAAACGTCGCTGAGCGGCTTCGTGTTGGGCGGAGGTATGACGCTCGCGGCCGGCTTCGAGGAGTTCTTCATCACCGCGGACGCCAACTATTCGGTGACCGATATCGGGTTCGACGACAAGTTTGTGGCATTGGTGGCCTCTGCGCGCGCGGGATGGAACGGCAAGTTCGGCGAGGTTCCCACGCGCGTGTGGGCGGGCGCGGCCTACTGGGACACGGAGAACACCGCGCGCAGCACGGTGGAAATAGAGGGTGTGGGAACGGTGGAGTTCGAAGCCGATCAAGGGCCGGCGCACCCGTGGAACGCGTCGATCGGCGGGCAGACGATCTTCCGCAAACCGTGGGAAGCGTTCGCGGAATATGGATTCAACTTCGAAGACGTGGTGTTCTTCGCGGGCGGGGTGGCGTTTCGGTTCTAGCCGCGCGCCGCGAGCGCGCGCTCGAGCAGCTCCACCGCGCCCATGGGTTCGTCGCCGAATACCAGCCGCGGCCACCCCGGCAGCAGTCGATCCACTACCAAAAAAATCGCGAGGCTTTCGTCCTGTGACCAACTCCGTCGCTTGCCGAGCATCTTTTCCACCGCCGCCTGATTCGCCATCGCGCCCCCTTGGGGGTGTGCTAGCCACGCGTGCGCGGCCCATTGCGCCGAACCTTCCAACGAGAGCCACATGCTATCGAGTGTGGCAAACACCGCCTTATCGCCGGTGAACCAACGCGCGTGACGCGCGCGCAACATTCCCAGCGCCTCCTCTGCCAACGAACGAACTTCCTCGACCGAGTTCGCGTTGGCTGCGCGATAGAAAAGATCCCGTTCGGCGAGGTACGCCGCGACGTAGACCGAGTCGGAGCTAAAGTGGGTCTGCACCGCGTCGTCGTCCAGCTCCTCTTCGTACGGCCAGGTGTCGTCGATGGGGCCGAGCACGCTGAAAAAGCTCTTCATTTGGCGCGTGTGCGCGAACTCGTGGATGAAGACGGGAATGGGCTCCGGCTTGAAGCCTTTTTGCGCCCAGTACGACGGCGCCGACATGATGAAGTAAGGCCCCGTTTGCTTGTCGCTATTCGCGAAGGACATCAGCGCCACGGGAAGCTCGGCGGAATTGGGTGCGATGATCGTGCCGGTGTGCGGCACGGCGCGCCACGGAAGCTTCTGTCCCATTAGCGACGGGCCGCCGCTGGCCTTGGCTCCGCCGGCACTCACCGACGAGGTCGTATAGACGCAGGCACTGTCGAAGAAGGTGATGTTGGGTGCGGGAAAGTCGGGGATCTCGAGGATGTCGCGCGAGGTCAGCTCCCACGCGCCTAGCCATCGACTGAGCCACGGAGTCGCGGACTCCATGTCGCATGCCGTCGATTGCACGGCGGTTTTCTTTTCGTTCGACGCGCCGCCCTGCGACGCACACCCGGAATAGGCCAACCCGCCGGCCACCACCCACAGAATCGCTGGTCCGATCCTCATACGACCTCCCGTGATCGTGTGCCTTCTACATGGAGACGGCGGACGAGTTCCCGAGGTTACTCACTTGCGCAGCTCCATATAATAGAGGTCGCGCCCAGCGCGGGTGTACTTGGCCTCGAAGTGGGTTTGCACTCCCGCGTCGAGGATGCGCTCGTTGCGGCTCTCGCGCACGTTCGACCACAACGTGTCGCCGGCTTCCACTAGTGCCGCCTTGAACGCGATCATATAATTGAAGTTGTCCGTCGCCAGCTCCAGCAAACCGCCGGGGAGGAGCGAGCCGTGCAGCAGCTTGAAGAACTCCGGTTTCAACAAGCGTCGTTTGTGGTGCTTCTTCTTGTGCCACGGATCGGGAAAATAGATGTGGAACACGTCTATGCTCACAGGCGGCACCAGGTGCGGAATGATTTCCTCCGCTTCCGTCTTCAAGAAGATCAAGTTCGACAATCCGCGCTGCTCGGCGCGCAGCACGCCTTCCTTGAGGAAGCGCCAGCGATAGTCGACGCCGAAGAAGTTTCGCTCGGGATGCGCTTGCGCGCGATGCAGCAGGAAGCGGCCCTTACCCGCGCCGATCTCGATCTCGAGCGGCTGCCGGGAAGGGAAGAGATCCGCCACCGTTCCCGCGAAGGTGCGGTCGATGCGGCGCTGCTCGAGACGCGGCGGTTTTGGAGAGGCGGTTCTCGTCATATGCCGCCATCGTAACACAGCGGTCGGCGAACAAAAAAATCCGGCCCGTACCGAGCTCGGGCCGGAGTGGGGATTCGCGGCACAGCGAATCTAGTGGCCTTTTCCTTTTGCGTTACCCTTGCCCGTGCTCTTTCCGCGACTCTTCGCCGCCTCTCTTTGAGCTTTCATCTCGGTTGGACGCTGACCACGGTACTTGGCCTGTCCCTGAACGGAGGCCCGCGACGGCGTCGAACGGTAGTTCTTGATCACCACACGCTCGTGCTCGGGCGGAAGCTTGGCGCGAACCATCTCGCGGTCCGCCAACCTCGTGCGCTCGAGGTCGACCTTCATCTTGGTAATCGAACGTCCTTGGCTGCGCTGAACGAAGGCGACGTCGGGCGCTTGCATGCGCGCGTTGTGTTCGATGTAGGTCGCCTTGAACTTCGGTTGCTTGACCCGGTAACGCGCGACCCGCGGCTCCGTGAAGTGGACCGCGTTGACCGTGATCCAAACATTGTAGGGACTGCGCACCCACGGCTGGTGGAAGTGATAGCCCGGCGGAGGCAGCGGCGCCCAACTCACGTAGTCGTCATAGACGACCCACTGAACGTGAGCCGGTGCCCAATCGTAGGCGGGAATCCAGACCCAGCCGTAAGGCTGTTCGTAGGCCCAAGACCCGTAGTGGTACACGGCCCAACCGAAGGGTTCGTAGGAAACCCACATCCAGCCGCGGTCGGTCCAGGCCCAGTGTCCGTGCGAATACGGACGCCAACCCGCCGTGACGTACGGCTGCCAGACACGGCCGTACGATGCGGCCACTCGCCAACGTCCGTACGATCCCAATTCGGCGAAGAACGCGACGTCGGTCTCGTCTCCGTCGTCGTAGTCATACTCACCTTCGTACTGCGCCTGCATTGCGAAATTTTGTGCCGACGCGGGCGGTACTGCGAGTGCCATGAATCCGATCGCGAAGGTGGATACCGCGATGAGATGCATAATGAACTTCAACATCGTTACGCCTTTCCCAGAGTCGGCCCCGGATCGATCACCATCGACCGTGGACGTCCTGTGCATGGGATAGCCTGGGGCGGCTACTACTTAAACCCGGTTGGCCAGAGCCCCGTTCCCAGGCTAAGCGTAAGATAAATAGATAGTTAGATGGGCGCAGTAAGCCTAATCACGCTCCACCAGCCGGTCGATCAAGAAAGACGACTGCTCCATGGCCCGCTCGGTGAAGTCGCCGAAGAAATCGTGCACGTGCTCGAAGACGCGCGCAAACCCATCGCGGTCTCCGGATGCGACACTCGCGCGCACCTCTTCGGCTGCGCGTACGAAGGTCTCCGTGACGCGCGCCGTCTCCGGATTCGACATTTGAATCGACGCATAGAGATCGGGTGACTGGGCGAAGTGGCGCGCAGTCATTAGCAGCTCGATCAGATACACCGGGGAGGTGAATTGCAGCGTCGACTGCAGCGGGACGCCCAAACGAGCCATCGCCGCCCCAGTAACTTCGGTGGAGAAGTGCGTCAACACTTGCACGATCGCCATGGCGCGATCGTGTTCTTCCGGCGTTGTTTCTACCACGATCAACCCGCGCGCTTCCAGCATGCGAACGAGCCACGTTTTCCATTCGTCCCCGCGCCCGGGAGTAAGAGCGACGCGCTGGCCTTGCAGCGAGTGCACCGACGGTCCGAACAGGGGGTGTGTTCCCACGACGGAGGCCTTCGTCGAAGCCAGCATGGCCTCGACCGGCGCGGACTTCACCGACGTGACATCGAGTAGAAGGGCTTCCTTGCGCACTAGCGGGCCAATGCGCCGAATCATGTTTACGGTGTCGTTGATCGGAACGCTCACGATGACAACGTCCGCTTCGCGCGCGGCCGCGTCAGGCGTCAATTCGGTGTCGACGTCCGCGATCATCACGGCGTGGCCGATGTCGGCGAAGAGGCGGGCCATGCACGCCCCCATCGCCCCGCGGCCGCCGATTACCGCAACCGTCTTCGTCTCGACGTTGGGTGGCACTTGCGCGCGCAAGGACGCTTGGCGGTCGCGGCTGGCCCACAGGATGAGCCGGTACATCCCTTCGATCACGTCGGGTTGCAGCCCGAGTGGTGTCGACCGCTCGCGGCGGTCGGCGATGATCTCGCGCTCGCGCCGATGATCGCGGATGGCGACTCCATGCGCGCGCTTGTACGCGGCCACTTCGGCCACCAGGCCGTTGCGGCGCGAAAGCAGCTGCAACACGTCGTGGTCGACGGCGTCGATGAGCGCACGGAGGACGGGGAGCGAACGAGGGTTGTCGCTGGCGCGATGCTGCGATGAACTCATGATGGGTTCCTTTTGGGTGTGCATCGCGGAACTCCCGCGACATCCCCGAATTCTAGCACGATGGCGCAAATGGCCCGGCGCGTGCGTTATAAGGCCCCGGCGGGACCGCGTTAGGTAAGACTCCCATGGCACAATCAGCCAATCATTAATGGAACGGTGAACAGCGAAAGCGCTCGTTGTCAAAGAGTTGGTACGGGAGGGCCCCCTTGAATCTTTACCGAGGTGATTTATGAGAAAAGATGAATACGTGTCAAATGACACATCCCTGCAGTCGACCGTCTTCGGCCGACACATTTCGTGGAGCGCAATCGTCGCCGGCCTGGTCGTCGCAATGATCAGCCAGGTTTTGTTAACCCTGATTGGTATCGCCATTGGAGCGGCAAGTGCAGAGCCCGTGCGCAGTTTGGATTCGCTCGAGAACTACGGCGCCGGTGCGGCGATGTGGTGGATTGTCACCAGCTTGATTTCGCTCTTTGTGGGCGCCCGCGTGGCCGGCCGCATGGCCGGTGTCACGCGCAAGAAAGACGGCGCGCTGCACGGCTTCTTGATGTGGAGTACTGCCACAATCATGACATTCCTGGTGGCAGGCTCCGTGCTGGGCGGCGCTTTCGGCGGAGCCTTCAGTGCGCTGGGGGCCTACCAAGCCGATAACACGATGATGTCCGCGCAGTATCAGGGCCTGGATTCCGACGACACACGACGCGGTCGCAACAATTCGCCGGAGGGCAACATCGACTTCCGTACGGATCAACAGGCCGGGAGCTCGGGCGCACAGATGACGGCGACCGTGGACAACGACTCGGCGACGGGTACTGCTGGCACGACCGGCCGGGATAATGACGACCATGTTGCGGCTCGCAACACCGGCGGCGTCGCTCAGGACCAGACCATCGGCTCGACCGACCTGCGCGACGACGCCGAACGCGCCGCGGACGCGACGGCGAAAATCGCGCTATGGGCCTTGCTCGGTCTCGCCATCGGTGCTGTAGTCTCCCTTTATGGAGGCTCGCGCATCGGCGACCACGAGGAACCCGTGACCGCGCGGCGTCGCGTTTCCACCGAACCCGTTCCTCACACCTAGCGAACGTGGCGCGCGGAGTCGCCCCACTCCGCGCGTCATGCATAATTCCCTCACGGATAAGTTTTGACAGCGCTCGAAATGTGGGCGTAGCCTCTTCAAATCCGAACCACACACAGGAGGTCTATTATATGAGAACTCTAGTAACGGTTGCGTTCTCCGTGTTCGCCGTAGTGACGGCGAGTCTCGCGACCAACGCGCACGCCGTTGGTCTCAGTTTCGGCGCGGGCTTGCACTACTTGTACGCGCTGGGCGACATCGACGAAGACAATCCCGATTTGAGCAAGAACGCCTTCGGCCTCATTGGCTCGGTCCAGTACGCCGCGCCGGTGGTCAAGATCGAAGGCAACGTCGAGTACGTCTTCGACTATCTCGGCACCGACGAGGCGATGTGGGAGCCGTCAGCCTACGCACTTCTGGGCAGCATGATCTACGGTGGCGCCGGAATCGGTATGGGGAACATCGATGGTGAGTGGACCGATCCGTGGTACGCACTCCGGGCCGGCGTCAACGTTGGCCTCGGCGGCCTCGGCCTGGACCTTTATGGGACCTATCGTTTCTGGTCCGACGAAGAGTTGGAGAATGTAACCGGCGACGACCTGGACTCGATCACATTCGCAGCCGTTCTGCGCTTCTAGTCCAAGGACAAGACTGTATGCAAAGAGCCCGTGGCGACGACTCGCCACGGGCTCTTTCTGCACCGTCACGGCCCCTTAACGATCAATGTCTTTCTCGACGTGGAAACAGCGGGTACGACGAATCAACGCGGAAGCGTTCGTGCTCTTCCTCGCGTGCCGTGACCCGCGGACGCCGTGGTACGCGAAGGCCTTCGCACTCTGCGTTGTCGCGTACGCGTTCAGCCCCATTGACCTGATTCCCGATTTCATTCCCGGCGCCGGCTACCTCGACGATCTCGTGCTGGTGCCGTTGGGAATCATGTTCGCCCGTCGACTGATTCCGACCCACGTGCTGGAGGAATCCCGCCGTCGCGCCGACGCCGCCGTGGTTCGGGTGAGACCTTGGCGCCGCGCGATAATCGTGGTCGTCATCGCGATCTGGCTCCTGCTTACCGGCCTCGGAATCTGGCTGCTGGTCCGCGCGATCCGCGGCAACTAGGCGCGTGGCATTGTTCCTCGGGCCGCTATTCTTCGCACCT
>JAICFA010000076.1 GCA_025923935.1 Candidatus Krumholzibacteriia bacterium | reverse complement strand
GGTTCGGCGTCATGAAGCACTTGTCGGTGCTTCGTGACGCCGGGCTGGTGCAGGATCGCTGGGAAGGACGCCGTCGCATCAACAGTCTGAACGCGGTCCCGATTCGTATGATCTACGAACGTTGGGTGAGCGGCTATCAAGATCTATGGGCGAGCAAGCTGACATCGCTCAAGAAATCGCTGGAGAACGGGACGGGCGAAGACGCAAAGGACGATCGTCCGCGTCGGAGTCGGAGCAAGAGGACGCGATAAAACGAGCCTTAGACTGGAGAACAACCATGGTGGACATCATTCACAGAGTTGGTATCAAGGCACCTCTCGCGAAGGTCGTCGAGGCGGTATCGACCGTCGAGGGAGTCGCGGGCTGGTGGACAAAAGACACGACGGGAACGTCCGGTCTCGGAGGCAAACTGACCGCTCGCTTCACCGATCCGGCGGGCAAGGAGATCGGCAAGATGAACTTCGACGTGACCAAGGTGGATCAGAACGGGACGGTGTGGTGGCGTTTCACCGACGGGCCGGAGGAATGGATCGGAACCGACGTGACCTTCGACCTGTCGCGGCAGGGTGAGTACACAATCGTCGTGTTCGGTCACCGCAACTGGCGCGAAGCGGTCGAGTTCACCGCACACTGCAGCATGAAGTGGGCAACCTTCCTCCTGAGCTTGCGGGCGCTGGTCGAAACCGGCAAGGGCAGCCCGTCGCCCGGCGACCTCAAGATCGACAACTGGAACTAGGGCGACTACGCGGGCGTTTCGACTTCCCGCGCCTCACACAGATAGAACTGATTACCGTCGGGATCCCCGAAGAAGATGGTGCGCATACCGACGTCCGCGCCGTCCTTGATGGAGGTGTGAAACCTCACGCCCTTCTGGCGGAGTTTGTCGACCACTTCTTCCAACGGCTTGGTCACGTTGAAACCGATCGTGACTGACCCGACGGTCCCCGACGGCGGCCCGCTGGAAGAAGCGGGGTGAAGCCCGAAGATGAGTCGCTCGCGCGTCTCGATCAACGCCCATTGGTTGCCGAAGCGTTCGCGCAGCTTGAGCTCCAGCACATCGGTGTAGAACGCGATTGACCGGTCCACGTCGGAAACGAACACGGTCGGAATGCCACCGTCGATAATCATGATTGCTCCTTCAGGAGACATTCGGGTCTCACCACGACATCGGTGAGAAGCAGCACGTGGTGGAGGTCTAGGCGGGACTAAGTGCCTTAGCAGTTAGGAGGATCGATTGATCGGGGGATCCTGTCCGGCGGGGCCTCGGTGACAACATACGCCCCAGCGGCCGAAATCCCTACCTGCATCTCGGGAAGCATGAGCGATCCTTGGGTCATTTTTTCACTCCCATAATGGGAGTTTGAACCGACATTCACAAAGATTCAACGCTCACTAATGAATCCCAAGCGAAGCAGGAACTGCCGGTGTTTCTCGATACCCTCGGCGCGCTTCGCCGGATCGGGGTCGTAATCGTCTTCTTGATTGGCTAGGTTGCGTGTCAACAAGTGGCCAACGCCGGCGTACACGTTGAGCTCGCAAACGCCGCCCGCCTTCGTCACGTTTTCGCAGAACCGCTGGGCACCCGTAAGCGGTGTGAGCGTGTCTTCCGCGCCCTGAACGATCGACGTCGGCGCGGTCGACGGACCCACGTGTTCGACCGGCGAAAAATCTCGGGCCTTGCGGCCCTGCAGCAACTTGCCGAACCAACCATCGTTGGCCATATCGAGAGCGGGCGACCATAACAGCATCGCGTCCGGGCGTGCATTGTCGATGCTACACCCCACCGTGCTCGTCAGTGCCAGCAGGTGTCCGCCGGCCGAAACCCCGTACCCTGCCACTTTGCCGCCGATGCCGAGCTCCTTGGCGGATTTCCGCGCCCATGCGAACGCGTGGCACACGTCGTCCATCGCATCGACGGGAGTGACCTTTTCACCGGAGAGCCGGTAATCGATCGCGATCGCCACCAAGCCGTAACCCGCGAAACGCTCCGCTGTCGCGAACGTCCACTCCGCCGAGCCCGCCGCCCATCCTCCCCCGTGGAACAGCAGAATCGCGTTCGCAGGACGGCCGCGATCGGCGTCGGGCGGGTAAAAGACGTACGCGTGCAGCGAGTCGTCTTCAACGACGCGGTACACGTGCGCAACCGGCCCGGTCGTTTCGGGCGTGGCCACCGCATCGCGCGTCCCGTACGCCGCGAGTATCGCGATCGCGAAGAGACCTGCTATGGAGAGTTGCCGCATGGTCTCGGCTACTTCAGCAGCACCATCTTGCGCGTCTGCGTGAAGCTCCCCGATGACATCCGGTAGAAATACACGCCGCTTGCAACCGTCCGCCCCGCATCGTCGCGCCCATCCCACGACACCCTCTGTTGCCCCGCGGGCCGCGCGCCATCGACGAGCGCGCGGACACGGCGGCCGGCAACGTCGAAGATGGTGATCGCGACGCGCGCGCCGTTCGATGGCACGTCGTAACGAATGGTCGTGTTCGGGTTGAACGGATTGGGCGCGCACGGGTGCAGCGCGAACTGGGCTGGGATTTGTTCGGGAACGGCGGTGGGACCGGTCGACCACGCGATCGCGAAGGGTGAAAGCGACACCGTGGCGCCGCACAGGATGTTCGCGTTGGTATCGAGGCTGGTGGTGACGTCGTCCCACGAGGTTCCGTTGTAGTGCAGAACCTTGAGCTCCGACTCGGGCACAGAAAAATCGCTCTCGTCGTACGAAATGCACACAGTGACGGTGCCCTCGTAGCTCGCCGTCGTGCTCAAGTCGTAGAAGACCGGACTGTCCCCGAAGGTAAAACCGCCCGGCGGCGGCGGTCCGATACCCAAGAGGGACAACGACGTGTTGCCCGCGAACGTCACGCCTTCGTAGATCACTTTCACCGGGCTCACCATCAAGGCGGGATCGACGGGATAGACGACCACGCCCGTCCCGAACGGTGTATTCGTATACGGCATGCAGGCCGAGAACTCGGACGTCGCCCCGGTGATTGTATTGGTGGCTGTCGCCGTTATGGTCCATCCGCCCGGGACACCAAGCTCGAGATTGGCGCCGAACGGCATCTGGCCCGCGCCGTTCGCCAAACCTTGCGCGTTCCCGAGGTACACGCTGCCTTCCCCGAATGCGGAAAGATCGCAATCCTGGCTCGCGAAGAACTCGATCTTGTAAGGCTGATTCGGCTCCGAGGTGAGCATCCCGTTGACGATGACTCCGCCGGTCGGCAGGTTGAACACACCGTTCAACGTCGGAAAGTTTTGTAGGCCGTTCGGACCGACGTCGCTGTCATCGGGGTCGTTGCCGGTGATGCCGTCGCCGGACAGGTCGATCCCCACGTCGAGGTTCTGGTGGATCGAATTCATGGACAACGTCGTACTCGAGCCCGTGCTCGTCACGATGACACCCTTCCCGTTCGAGTAGATATCGTTGTGCTCTACGAACACCTTCGCGCCGGTGCCGCCCCAATCGTTCTGAATGCCGCACTCGGCGTTGAACGCGATCAAATTCGGTTCCAGCACGCTGCCGATGTGAACTTCGTCGCCAGACATCGCGCCGATGGCGTCGATGAAGATTCCTTCGAACGAATTCCCCAGGGGAGACGTCCCGTTCGCGGCGGTACCAATGCGATTGCCCAACACGTGTGCGCCGGATACGCTGTACGACAGCGTGATTCCCTTGCCGTTACCGGAGATCAAATTTCCGCGAATGGTCTGAGACCCACTGCTGACCCGAATTCCGTCGGGATTTCCGCCGATGGGAGCGGTACCGGAGGCGTTCGGGCCGATAAAGTTACCCTCTACCGTGTTGTTGAGACCCATCAGGTGAACGCCGCCGGACAGATTCCCCGAGATCACGTTCATGTCTGCGGGCGAGTCGCCACCGATCATGTTGCTCTCGCCACTCGCTACGATCCCCCACTCGGCCGGTTCTCCCAAGCCGATGAAACAGCCTTCGACAATGTTGCCGTCGCCGGTCAGCCGGATTGCGGCGTCCGAGAAGTCACGAATCCACAAACCGCGCACGCGGCAGCCGTTGGCCTGGATGTCGAGTCCGGGCTGCACGTAACCCGCGTTGCCGTCGAGCCAAATCTTGACGATGGCGTCCGACCCTTGCCACGGACCGTTGGGATTCTCCGCGGCTCCCGGCTGGGTGTACCCGTCGATGGTGACACGCGCGGTGATCGCGGGCAGCGGTGACGTGAGCAAGATTTCGTGCGGTCCGAAACCCGGAATGTCGAACGCAATTCCGCTGAAGTCGGCGTTCGCATTGGCATTGAGGATCGCCTGGCGCAGCGAGCCGGCGCCCGAATCGTTGGTGTTGGTCACCGTGGCGAGCTGCGGGCCCGGCGACGCATACACTTTGACATTGTCCACCAGCGGACCATGCGAGTGGCATGAACCCGTACCGTACACGCCGCACAGCGTCTCGCACATATCCATGACCGCGATGGACACTTGGATCTGCGTCGCGCCGGGTTCAATGAGTGGGTTGATGCCGAGCGTTCGCGGGCTCCAGACCTTGTCGGGGTGGTAATAGAATATCCCGTTGTTCCACCAGCTATGCCAGCACCCGTTTACCAGCGAGCGAACACGGTACTGATAGAGCACGAGCGCATCCAGATCCAAATCGTGATAGATGTCGGCCGTCATCGAAATCGGACCGATGATCGGGAACCCGTTTGCGTCTTGCACCACGCCGATGGGCGGCGAAATGATGGCGTTCTTGAAGTGGAGCTCCTCGCCGTCCACGTTCTTCGCGTATGGCACCACCAGCTGCTCGACGTGTCCGCCGCAGGCGTAGTTGTAGGATGAGTTTTCGAAGAAGCCCCAAAGCTGGGTGACGTTCGTCGTCTCCGGGTCTTCCTGGAGCACGCCGGCGCCGTTCATTAGGGCGGCGTGCACTCCATACGTCGGCGACGGTGACGCATTCCACGTTCCATCCTGCGTCGCCGGCACGCCGCTGGGTTCTGCTTCGAAGTTTTGGCTGTTGATGATTCCGCCGTTGTCGCTCACGGAAAGGTTGTCAAGGACGTAGGCGCCGATCGAGTTGTAAAACCCGTCCTCGTCCGAGTAGACCGCATCCGACGTGAATCGAAATCGAAGGCGAAACGTCGCTGCCAACGCCCCATCCGGAATCACCGCGTTGTGGCCTGTCAATCCGCTCCCCGTGAATTCGGCCAGCACCATCCACGGGCTTTCTCCCGACTGGTACTCCAATCGCACGAAGTCGTACGTCGGCTCGCAGTCGTACCGGATCGTGAAGCTGACGTTAACATCGCCGCCCGACCACGGGAGCTCAACCGACGTGAAGCGCTGATCCCACGAGTTTCCGTACCCGGGTAGCGTTTGATAACCGCAATCGCCCGGCGGGGTGCCGCACCATAGCGACTTGAACCCGGAGATCGGAAGGTATCCGGCAACTCCCGCAAAATTGGAGATGTGCGTGAAGTTTCCCGTCTGCGCCGTCAGGTCTTCAGCGACCCAACCATGGGCGGGCGACTCAAAGTCCCATTCGCCCAGCACCTGCTCGGTGATCAGCGCGGTACCCGGCGCGGATCCCGAGAGGGCGTCCTTATCGGATGCCCGGCGAATTTCGAAGGTTTCTTTGCGCGCCGACGCGGCGCCGGAGGTGAGGAGAACTGCAAAAAGCGTAACTACAAAAAGCGCGTACCGGTGGCACACGGTTTTCACGGTCGTCTCGCTTTGTTGGGGTTATGTGACTGGCCAAGCCATTACAGTGTACTTGGCTTTGTGAATAAGTTCAACGATTGGAACGTGGACGCGAGCGCGGCGCTCGCCCCTGCTAATCCGCGTCTCCTCCACGATTGTCGGTTTTCTTACCATCACGCTCATTTAACCGCCCCTCCCATTTCGGGCTGCAACTAATTACGATGTGGTTTGCATGGAGGCTCCGTCGTGAGACCGCATCGGTCCCTGGTTTCTTTTTTGGCTCTCGCAGTCCTCCTTTTCAGCGTACCCACGACCCGAGCCGATCCCACCTACTCCTGGCGCTACTACCGTCCCGGCAACACCGGCATCCAAGGCGACTACCACGACGCCATCTGGATTGCGCCCGATGGAAATCCCTACATCGGGGGATACGATCCCATCTTCGAAGAAGGCGGATTCGTGAAGTATCTGCGCAGCGAAAACCGGTGGATCAATTATTCCAACGTCGACTATCCCATCATCGGGCATCCCAACGCCCAGGGCCGCATCCGAGTGCGCGACATCGTTCCCGAAGCCAGCGGCAAACTGTGGCTCGCCACCTGGGACGGCGCGCTCAGCTTTGACCCCAGCATCGGCCCGGCCTCGCTCGTGCGCCATACCGCCGGCAACTCCGGTCTCAACGCCGATTTCGTTTGGGACATCGACAAAGCACCCGACGGCACCATGTGGTTCGCGAACAACGGCAGTGCTCGTTACAACCCCGTGACGCACGCATGGACACGCTGGGACAACATGGGCAACACCTTTCTCGCGGTGCAGCCCAAATCCGGTGGCGGATATTTCGTGTGGTCCGCTTCCCGACCACCCACTCGCGACTACGCGTTTGTGTTCGACAGCGCGACACAACAGTGGACCGTGACCAACGTGACCACGCCTGCACCCAACCAATTCGTTGGAATGCCCGGCCACGATTGTGTCGACGAGACCGGGAATTTTTGGGCGCTGCGCAGCACCGTGCCCGGCGGCTACGACAGCCTGGACTATCGCCGCAGCAACGGCACCTGGGTCACGCCTCCCGAACCCTATAACGGTGTGACCTTCGACATCTGGGCATTCAAGGCATACGGCATCGGTTGCGCGCTCCTCGTCGACGGCAACAACGAGACCTTCGCGTTCAACGGAACGTCGTGGACCAGCTTCGGCATTTGGCGCCCCGGCGCCTACACCAGTGCCGTCGACATCGACGCCGTTGGCAATGTGTGGGTGTGCGGTGTCGGCGGAGCGGCGCGGCGTGATGCGCAGTCCGGCGTGTG
This sequence comes from Candidatus Krumholzibacteriia bacterium, assembly GCA_025923935.1. Classification (GTDB taxonomy): domain Bacteria; phylum Krumholzibacteriota; class Krumholzibacteriia; order WVZY01; family JAKEHA01; genus JAKEHA01. The sequence continues at coordinate 5,146 of JAICFA010000076.1, read as the reverse complement.
GCAGCGCTATCGCATCACCAACACCGGCAACTTCGATGCATTCAACTCCGACCTCACCGTCGACCCCGTGAACGGCCACGTCTACGCCGGCGCCAATGCAGCGCCCGGTGTGGGCGGAATGGTTCGCTTCGATGGAACGCGGTGGGTGTGCTGGGATCAGGCGACCTACGGACTCGGGTACCCGTGGCCGTTTCCCAGCGACAACTGCTTGTCCCTCGCGTATCGCCCCTCGAATGGGCGCGTCGCGGTATCACCCTATTGGGATGACGGCATCCACCAGTGGAACGGCTCCAGCTTCGACATGCTCCAGCCCAACCAGGGTGCCAAGCGAATGTGCGAAGATTCCTCCGGCCGCTTGTGGGCCATCGGCGAGTACTACAGCCTTCGCTATTACAACGGCAGTACCTGGAATTCGGTGCCGATCACCGCGTGGGGGAAGGGTGTCGTGACCGACCCCACGCGGCCCGGCACTGTGTGGGCGATCACCGGCTCCGAATTCGTTCGCACCGATGGTGCGTACCGCTTCTCGCGCACCTTGGCCGACTTCCCCGAGCTCACCGACAACACCGACCAGTTCTTGGGCCTCGCCGCCGATGCCAACGGTGTTGCGTGGGTCGGCGCCACCGCGCTCTACGACGGACCCACACCCGGCGGCGTGCTCATCAAGATCGACGCCGACACAGGCGCGTATCAGATGTTGCGCAACAGCCAAGGCTGGCCATTTCCTGGCGACACGGTAACACCGCTCGCCGTGACTCCCGACGGCCGCCTGTGGATGCAGTACGACGACAGCAATTATCCGTACGAAGATGTGGGACTTTGTTGGTACGACGGTGTCAACGTCGGCTCATTCCCCGCTCCGCCCGGCGGCGAGCCCCAGTGGGGCGGCCTCCCTCATCGACAGATCGAAGACCTCGAGGTTCGCGTGGTATCGGGCGGCTACGAGTTGTGGATGAGCTGCTTGAGTCGCGGCATCGCCGTCCTCACCGTGACCACAACTCCGACCGTCGTCGATCGCGGCGCGACACCGACCTTTGCTCTCGAACAGAACTATCCCAACCCCTTCAATCCCACGACCACCATCTCGTTTGAGCTACCGCGCGAAGGTCATTCCCAACTTCAGATCTACGACGTGCGCGGCCAGCTGGTCGCCACGTTGATCGATCGCGTCCTCGCTCCCGGCGAGCACAGCGTGCAATGGGACGCCCACAACATGTCGAGCGGCGTCTACTTCTATGAATTGGAAACGCCGGGCTTCAAGGAGACGCGCAAGATGGTGCTATTGAAGTGAGGCTCTCTCGCCACATGTGATCGTGCGCTGAGTCCGATGCGCGGCGTGATATACTTTCTCACCCCAAAGGAGGTAATCGCGTGCGTGATCGATTGCTGCTCCTGTTCTTCATGTGCGGATTTGTCTCCCCCGCATTCGCCGCCCAGATCGTCATTACCGCCGGCATCGTGGACGAGTTCGCAGCACCCGCCGATCCCGCGTCTCCCAGTGCGGCGATGCTCGCGCTCCCCATGCTCTATCAGAATTTCGATCTCACTGCCGGTATCAACGGTGGTTTCGCCGACCGGCAGGTCGCGCACACGTTTACCGGTCTTCCCTCCAACATCGTCGCCGCCACCCTCCAGCTCCGCGTCCGCGCCGGCAACATCGCCGGTGTGACTTCCGACGGCGTGCTCATCAGCTTCGTCGATGAGGAGACTGTTCTGTATTGCGGCGGCGACGTCGTGTGGGCGCGCTCCTTCGCGCCAACCGCCGGCGGCGGCTGCTTCCCCGTGCCCGACGCCACCGGCCTCGTCGGGTCATGGAACGGCGGTCAAACCGCCACCATCGTGCTCGATCTCGCCGCACTTCCCCTTCCCGGCGGCGGCACCACCAATCTGATTGCGCAGATGAGCGACCGTGGATTTATCGACGTCAATGTGTCCGACGAAACCGCGTGCGACTTCATGCGCTTGAGCATCGATACCACCGTGACGACGCCTGTCATGCCGACCGTGCCGGCAACAGTGGCCGTCTTGCATCAACCGACGCCCAATCCCTTCAATCCGACGACAACGTTTCGCTTCGAGCTCACCCAGGCCGGACCTGTCGAGCTCGCGATCTACGACACCGCGGGACGTCGCGTGCGAACGCTTGTCGCGGGCGTGCGCCCGCGCGGGTTGACCGAAACGATTTGGAATGGCACCGACGATCGCGGCATGCCGGTGGCGTCGGGATTGTATTTGGGATCACTACGCGTGGGCGCGCAGCGATTGACGACGAAGGCCGTCTTGCTGAAGTAGGCGCGACTACAACGCGCTCAATTCCCTTCGCCGTAGGTGAGGATGGCCTCCAACGCCAGGTCGCGCTTGTTCTTGTACGCCTCGAAGGTAGGCGGCGTGTACAGAAATGGCGCAATCCACGTGCGGCGATCCGTCGGCCAAGAACTCTCCCAATACAAGTCCGAAATGCTAACCCGCGTTTGCGAGTACGGGAGCGTGATCATATTCGACTCGCCGATGAAGTTCGGACTGGACGGCGTCGGCTCGCCCACGAAGATCGAATTCGTGAAGCGCTCGAAAAACGTAGCTGCGTTCATCGCCGCGGAATACGTGTAGCGCCCCACGATGACGAACAGATTTCCCTGTCGGTTGACACGGGTGCGAATGACGCTCGCCATAAGCGCCGGAAGCAGTTTCGAATTGCCCCCGTTGTTCCAGCGCATGTCGATGATGAGCGTCTCGATGCCGTTCTTCTCGATGTGCTCCGCCAAGCGATCAGCAAAGGCCTGCAAAGTCTCCTGCTGTCCGTCTGACACGTTGTTGAACTGACAATAGAGCGTCTTACCGTCCGGCAGCGGCTCGAACCAATAGAACGTGCGTCGATCCTTGAGATAGAGCGGCAGCGGTCCCGGAGTCTTGTCGTACGCCGTGACCCAACTCGGGTGCCCGAAGATGCGACTGAACTGCGGATCGTTTGGGACGGCCTCGACGGTGACACTCCGCTCCTCGCCGTTCGCGTCCTTGATCGTGAGCGAAACCTTGTCCGCGGACGGCACGAGTCCCAACCCATTCAGCATCTGTGGAAAGCGCAGATAGCGTGCGCTTCGCCAGACCGCTTGCTCGTTGTCCTTGCTCATGGCCGGCTGGAGCGCTTCGATCACCTGCTCGGTTGAATGCTTGCCGAATCGGAGCACCTGTGCGCCCACCAGATCCGCATGGCTCGGGTCCGCCGAGATGATGTAGAGACCTTCGCGATACAACTCGAACTGTAGCGGCAGAGTCGTCTTCCACGTGGGCATCATTTCCGGGTACGCTCCCGTGTGCCCGTCTCCGGCCCTTGCCATCAATTTCATGAGTCGAACCCGCATCTCGTTGTCGCTCACCTTGCCGGCCGCGTCCGCGAGCGCGCCAATCTCGCGCTCGAAATCCGGCTGCGAGATTTTTCGGTATGGCGAGTAATGGAGCCGTGCGTACTCGGTCTCCAAGAACGAAAGGTCCGAACGCCAGCCTTGGGCGGGCGACATCTCCGTCCGATCGACCGCGTTCGCAAGTTTCTTGAACTCCGCATCGCCGCGCAGAAACGTGAACGCCTCTTCGTTTCGAATCGTCTCGCGGCTGCGAAAACCGTCGTCGAGGGCCGTCTCCAACCACTCCAGCGTCGGTTTCTTCTCGCCCAGGCGCCCGTACGCCCGTGCGATGTCGTATGACGGGAAGAACGTGATGCTACCCGCCCCGAGCTCGCGGGACTTCTCCAACGCCGGGATCGCCTTACGATATTCGCCCGCGTTCGACCACGCCGTGCCGAGCGCGTACCAGAACATGGCCACCGTCGGGTTTATCTCGACCACTTGCTGCCAGAGCGGTGCGGCCGCCCGCCAGTCCTGGGCCTCCGAGCGTTCCTGCGCTTTACGAACCAACTCCGTGTAGGAATCCGGAGCTGCCGCGCTGACTTGCGCCAGCCAGACCAAGGCGCCGCTCACTATCAGTGCTCGCATCGTGACGAATCGATGTCTCATGGCTGCAGTGTACCTCATTACGGAGTTAATGGGATTACGCGGGGAGCCTAAGCGTTAGACGAGACTAGCGCGCGATCCGTTGCGCTCTTTGTGCCGCGGCTTCAAGTCTACCCGCAATCCATCGAAATTTAATCTGGGCCTCCTGCGGGCTTTCAGCCTAGGCTCCCCAAACTAATTCGAATTCGACTAACCCAATTTCCGGAGGTCATCAGTGACTTGCAGACGAATCTCTAGTGTGTTCCTTGGCGTCATCATTGCCACCATCACTCCCGCACTCGCGAACGCCATCGGTGTCGAGTTCACACCCGTCGTCGGTCATTTCACGCCACTCGAGAGTCAGATCACCGATAACGACGCGCCCCTCGTCGTACGCCAGTCCGATGCGACCGCATTCGGCGCGCGCCTGACCGTGTGGCTCGCTCCGCGCATCGCGGCCGAAGCCAGCTTCGTCACCGCGTCCGGCGGAGTCACGTTGATCGGTGGCGGCCAGCCCATCGGACTCGACGGCGTCATGATTCAGCTCGACGCGCGCGCGCGTTTCCGCGTCAACGATCCCAACGACGCAGCCGGGCTCGACATCATCGCCGGCCTCGGGATTAGCGATATCAATGAGGGACTGTCGGACGTCGGTGAGGACCTCGGCTTCGAGTCGCCGTCGGCGTTCACCATCGTGGTCGGGCTGGGCGGAACGCTCCCAGTCAGCGATCGCATTCGCCTCCGCTTCGACATCGAGGACCACATCCACGACGCCAACTACGAAGTCGACGAGGCAAACTTTGGGTCTGCTGTCAGCGTCGATGACCAGCAGCACGACATCGTCCTGCTCGCGGGCATCGTGTTGCCGATCTGGGAATGATGTGACCAACTTGGGGCGCGGGCGCCGCGCGGCGGTCGCGCCTCGCCAGATCGGACGCACAATATGGATCACAAAAGCGCGCGGGGAGTCGGTAGACCTTGGTGATCTCTCATTTTGGATTCATGACGCGCCCCAAGAATAGGCACGTGCCCGTCTTCTTGTGCTGAATTGCGAAAATGAAAGGTCGATCAATGAGCACTTCTACCGGGGGAGGTGGCATCGAGGCGATTCCCGGCATATCGATGGCGATTGCAGCCGCCGCTTCCGTACCAGCCTCGTCGAG
>JAICFA010000075.1 GCA_025923935.1 Candidatus Krumholzibacteriia bacterium | reverse complement strand
CGGTTCACCGTTCGAATTGGTCCCGTTCCATTGGATGTCCGTCGCTCCCGCGGGCAGCTCCCCTCCGACCAAGCGGGCGACCACGCCGCCTTTGGCGTCCGTGATGATGAGACTCACGTTCCCTGCCTCGCGAAGCGTAAAACGAATCGTAGTCGACGGGTTGAACGGATTAGGACGGTTCTGCTCGAGTGTCACGTCGACGGGCTTGGTGCGAACCATGGCCACCGGAGAGACAATCTCGGACCCGTCGGCGCGTACGACGGCGAGGATGTAGCGATAGGTTCGCCCCGGTTGCACCGTCGCGTCGAGGAAGGACCGTGCATCGACCGGAATGAGATAGCCGCCGGATACCGGGGCGTATGGGCCACCGGCCTCGGCGCGATACGCGCGAAAGCCGGCGAGCTCCTCGTCGGCGAAGATGTCCCAGGTGAGCTGCACGCCAACCTCGCTTGATCTCGCCTCGAAGCGCTGAATCAACACCGCGACGATCAGCGGGTTGTAGCGCCCAAAATAGAACGATGCCTTCGTGCCCGCTACCGTGAACAACCCACCCGCGTAGAAGTCGCCCGCGTTCGCGTCGACGGCGTGGACGATGTCGCTGGTGCCGCTGCCGAGCGGCGACCAGGTGGCACCGTCCCATTTCGCCACGCGCAACGCAGCGATGACACCGGCCGTCGTGAAGGCACCCCCCGCATACACATGGGTTCCGTCGACCGCGATATCGTTGACGGTGCTACTCAGGCCGCTTCCCAGCGCGGACCAGGTGCTCCCGTTCCAACGGGCAACGCGACTGGCGGGTGTGACACCGGCGCTGGTGAAGGCACCCGCGACATAAAGATTGCCGCCGTCGACCACGATCTCGTACACATCGTCATTGCAGCCGCCGCCAACATCCGACCACGCGCTCCCGTTCCAGCGCGCAATGTGCGGGGTACCGGTGCCACCCGCGGCGACGAACTCGCCACCGACGTACACGTTGCTGCCCGAAAGTGCGATGGCATGGACGACATCGCTCGGTCCCGTGCCCAGCGCCGACCAGGCCGAACCGTTCCAGTGCGCCACCCGCAACGCTGCATTTCCGCCGGCGGTGGTGAATGCACCACCGACGTAAACATTACTGCCGCTCACCGCGATCGCGCGCACCTCGCCGGAAACCCCGACACCGAGCGCCGACCAGCTCGAGCCGTTCCAGCGCGCGATGTTGTTAGCGGTTGTCGCTCCCGCGGCGGAGAACGCCCCGCCGACGTACACGTCATTTCCGCTCACCGCGATGGCGTACACGGTCCCATTGACGCCGTTGTTGATGCCGTTGCCGAGCGTCGACCAAGTCGCGTTGTCCCAGCGGGCAATGCGGTTGGCGGACGAGCCGTCGGCGGTGAGGAATGCACCGCCCACATACACGTCATTCCCGTCGATTTCCACCGCGTAGACCGGACCTCCCCCGAGGCCGGGCGCGCCGAAGCGCCCGTCCCAGGCGGCATCGTCGGCGGCGACGGCGATGGGTATCAGGCAGAACACGAGGGCAAGGTGGATGGATCTCATGACCACAACGCTCCCTCTCCCGCCGGAGGAGGGCACGACGGGTGGAAACAAACCTTCCGGTGTGTTGGAAATCCGGATTGGTGCACATTTCGTGCCCCAATGAGAGCGGGAGGTTGGGGGTCAGCGATTGATCAGCTTGATCATGTGCTCGTTGTAGCGATCGCCCTGCGCACCTTGAGGCGCGGCTTGCTCGATGCGCGCAATGTCCGCGTCCGAGAGCTGGATGTCCGCCGCGGCCGCATTCTCTTCCAGCCGCTTGATGCTGCTCGTCCCCGGGATCGGCACCACGTCTGGGCCCTGCGCGAGCACCCACGCCAACGCCAGCTGCGCGGGCGTGCACCCTTTCTGCGCGGCGACCGCCTTCACGCGCTCCACCATCGCCATGTTCTTGGCGAAGTTCTCGCCTTGGAAGCGCGGATGGCCGCGGCGCCAGTCTTTCTCCGATAACTCGTCGGACTTCTGGAAACGGCCCGCCAAGAACCCGCGACCGAGTGGACTGTATGCGATGAGTCCGATTCCCAGCTCGCGCAGCGTCGCGAGCATTTCGTTCTCGGGATCGCGTGTGAAGAGCGAATACTCGTTTTGAATGGACGTGATCGGGTGCACCTGGTGCGCGCGGCGCACCGTCGCCACCGACGGCTCCGAAAGTCCGATGTACTTCACCTTGCCGGCCGACACCAGCTCGCTCATCGCACCGACGGTCTCTTCGATGGGCACCTGATCGTCTACTCGATGGAGCTGGTAGAGATCGATCTGGTCCACGGCCAGCCGCTTGAGCGACGAGTCGCACGCGTCACGCACGTACTGCGGACTGCCATTGATGGCCCGTCCCGCCGCGCCGCCGCCGCGCACGAAGCCGAACTTCGTGGCCAGGAAGACGCGGTCGCGCTGGCCGCGGATGGCCTTGCCCACTTTTTCTTCCGAATCGCCGTACACGTCCGCGGTGTCGAGAAAGAACATCCCGAGCTCGAGTGCGCGCTGAACGAGCGCAACGGCTTCGTCGTCGTTGTGAATGCTGCTGGTATAGGTATCGGCGATTCCCAGGCTCATGCAGCCGAGCCCCAGTGCCGATACTTCGGGGCCATTGCGCCCGAGTCGTCTGGTTTTCATAGGTCGCTCCTCGAGAAGTGTCAGCGCTTGGTCTTGCTGGCGTTCAGCACGCTCTCGAGCACTTCGTTGTAGTACGGTTTTTCCTTCAGGCTCGCGTATGCGCCCGGGAACAAGACCGCGGTGAGATCGGCCGAATGATCGGAGAAGTTGGTCAGCACCAGTGCGCAGCGCTGGCCCTGCGCCAGCCGCAAGTTGTCGATCATCGGAAAGTCGAAGAAACTCACCGTGAACGTCGCCACCTTAGTTTGCCGCCCCTGGGCGGGATCCGGCGTTTCGATGCTCACACTCACCACCACTTCACGGGTCTCACGATCGACGTGAACGACATCGATATCCAGGTCGGTTTGCACCGAATCCAGGGTCAAGGTCGCGTGCTCCAGGGTGGTGCCGTCGGGATCGGTGGACAGGTCGATGGTGCGGTCGAAGCGCTTCCCCGCCCCCTCCAAGACGATCATCTGCTTGCGCGCGATCTCGCGCGCCACCCCCTCCAGCCGCTCTTGGTAACCTGCGTACGACGCCTTCTTTTCCGGCGACTGTTCGATCGCCTCCGCGTACTTGATGCGACGCATTAGATCCAGAAACAGCGGCTTGAGATTGAGCGACTCATGAAAGTTATAAGCCAACAGCTCCAGGCTCAGCACGTCGTTGTTGAGATTGGTGCGGTCGGGATTCAGGAACGACGAGATGATGGACACCAGCATGTCCTTGCGCAGAGCACTTTCCGACTCCTCGCGCCGGCTCATCAACTCCGAGTACAGGCGGGTATTGGAATCCAGCGCCTGTCGCTCATCTTGTTTGCTCGACGTAATGAAACCAAACAAGGCGATGGCGATGGCGGTGAAGAGACCACCCACGGGCGCCAGGACGATCTGCACCTTGTCCCAGGTGTCCTTGTGGTCGGCGGGGTCGATGTGCTCACTCATCGGGCTGGAGTTATTTCCGCTTCACGGTGAGTTTGCCGTCCGCTTCCTCCACGATCAAGTCGTAGCGCGTCGGCTCCTTATAGGAGAACACTTCGAGGGTCGCGGTCTTCTTGCCGACGACTACCGTCAGCGTGCATTTTCCTTCGTTCTTCACCACGACTTTGTACGATCCGACTTTATCGGTAGTAACCGAGTCGATGGGCGCGGGCGGTGCCGGGGGCGCGTCCTTTTTATCACTCGGCGGGACCACCGCTTGCACGGTGACTAGCACGCCTTCCGGAGCGGGTTTGCCCGCTATTTTCACATCGCCGAAGATCCGCCCGGCGGAAGCGCTCGAGGCACCGAGTGCGATAACCATCATCACCATACTCAATTTCATTTTCATGACGTTCCTTCCAGGTGCGAGAAAATAAGATGCGCGCCTCTACGGGCGTCAGGAGTGCCCGGGGACGTGGAGTTTACCTCACATGAATTCGCCGGGCAACTTGCTGGCTTGCTTCACCCAAGACGCGAATTGTGCTTCGTCGATCTGGTCATCCTTGTGGATGTCGAGGTAGCGTACGCTCTTTTGCTTCGACTCTCCCGGCGGAAGCGGACGCAGCGAGGTGCCGCTGAAAAAAGCGACTTTAACGTAATTGGTGAAGACGTGAAAGCTCATGAACCAACCGCGCCCCTCAACTCCGTAGAACGGTGAATTCCATTTGACCGCTTTGCGCACCTTGGGCAGCGCGCTCACGATGAGCCCGTCGAGCTGGCGCCCGACCTTCCGCTTCCAACCCGGCATAGCCGCAATATAAGCCTGCACGGGTGCGTCGCCATCGGCTTTCGCGATTTGAGGGTTGCCACCACTGAGGAGGACGGTCTTCGATTTCTGGCGAGATGGTGGCTTCACCGCCCTCTTGCGAGACGTGACGGCCACCTTGCTTCCGCCATCTCGTGATTTCGTGGATGTTTTTCGAGCCATATGTCTACCTCGTCTACGCCACAATAATAACAAGCGTCCGGTGGCTAGGGGGAGTTAGGAGGCTGACGCTTTTCGCGCCGAGCGAAGTGAAAGTACGCCGCCACACCCAGGGAATTGACCAACACAGCAACGATATTCCACAACACAATCGGTCGCGAACCAATCAACACACCGTAGTAGATCCAGATAACCTGGAAGACGGCCAAGATGGCCGGCATGGACGGGTTCATGCCGTAGCTGGAACGTCTCTTGAGCATCTTGAGCAGGTCGGGCACAACGGCAAACGTTGTCCCGAAACCCGCGACGAAGCCCACGATCTCGGCTGCTTGAAATTCGACGGCGAGAGCCATCGTCTATGAACCCACCGCTAGCGCACGCTGGATCGCCTTTGCGAAGCGGGCGGGGGCCGCAGGATGCTGGGCCAGGAACATCAGCGGCTCGAAAACTTCCAGCTCCATCAGCACGAACCCACCATCGCACGTGACGCCGTCGACCCGCGCATAACTCGGCAGCGAAGGAGCCGCAAACAGACACGCACGGGCGTCTGCGATCCATTCGTCGCGGACATCGGCGCTTTCCGTGGTACCGCCATATTGGAATTGGACGCGGTAGTCCCCCTGCTTGGGACGTTTGCAAACGGCGTGGCTGAACACGCCGTCGAAAAACAGCAGCGAAAGCTCACCTTGGCTCATGATCTCGGGCAGAAACGGCTGAATCAAGAGATCGCGGTCTTCCAGAATGCGAGCGATGTCGTCGCGATACGTGTCGGCGTCATCGAGCCGAAAGCGGTGCGTGCAATAGCCGCCGCCCGAGATGGTGGGCTTGACCACGATATCGTTCCAGCCACGCGCCCGAGCGCGTGCAACAATGTCCGGACTGGCTCCTCGGGACACAACGATCGTGGGGATTACCGACACGCCCGCGACGGCAAGATCCTGGAGATAACGCTTGTCGAAGTTCCACGCCAGGACATCGCTCGAGTTGCACATGCGCACGCCGCTTGTAATGCGGGCATCGAGCCACGCACGAAACTCGCGCAGACGAATGAAGTAGTCCCACGGCGTGCGGATCACCAGTGCATCGAAGGAAAGCCAGTCGACGCCCGCGTCGCTCCACACGGCGGGGCGTGATTCGATCCCAAGCTCGTCCAGTGCGCGCACGAGCAGCAGGTCATCCTCGTAGAGGTTGGGATAAGCCTCGCTGGTCACCAGCGCGACGAACGCCACCTTATTTTCTTGCGCGCCGCCGCGCGGCGAGGCCGGTGAAGTTCAGCGCGATGGCCTCGCGGATGAGATTCCTCAGCGCCGCCTCGTTGATCTTGTCGCTTTCACGAATGTCGATGGCGCGCCGCACATTTCCATCCAAACTGGAGTTGAACAGGCGCGCAGGGTCCTTCAACGCAGCGCCCTTAGCGAACGTTAGTTTGACTTTGTCCTTGTACGCCTCGCCGGTGCAGATGATGCCGTTGTGAGACCAAACCGGTACTCCCGGGTTCGTTGGCTTCACCCATTTCCACTCCTCGACGATCTCCGGGTCCGCCTCTTTGATGATCTGGCGGACCTTCGCGAGCATCTTCCCCCGCCAATCGCCGAGATCTTTGATTCTCTCGTCGATCTTCTTGGCGGTGGGTTTCGTTGCAGCTTTGGTCGCGGGCTTCGCGCGTTTACGAGCCGGCGACTTGGTGGCCGTCTTCTTGGTAACCGTCTTGGACTTCTTGGAGGTCTTGCTAGCCATAGTGTCTTGCTCCAATAGATGGACTCATGTTCGTGTCATGTGGGGCCAAATCGAAGCCAGTGTATCGACGGCGCGTACTGTCGTCAACGCAGTCAGGACAAGCCCAGGAAGATGCGCCGCTTGCCATCGGAGCTACTTCGCCAGCTCCCTACAGAATCGTGCGTTGAAAACGCGCGTCGTTGCGGATAGCATATATCCGATCCCCAACGGCCTTGGCCCTACGAGCGAAAAAGGAGACGCCGATGCGCTTCCGACATCTTGCACTTACCTGTCTATTACTCGTCTTCGCGACGGTGTCCGTCGCCAACGACGTCGATCCTTATCTATGGCTCGAAGACGTGGAGGGCGACAGCGCCCTCGCGTGGGTCAAGGAGCGGAGTGCCAAGGACACCGCGCAGATTGAAGCGGTGCCGGTGTTCAAGCCGATTCGGGAAAAGCTGCTGGAGATTTTCAATTCCAGCGACCGCATCCCCGATCCGGACGTGCGCGGAGCTTGGATCTACAATTTCTGGCAGGACAAGGACCACGTGCGCGGCATCTGGCGCCGCACCACGCGCGCGGAGTACGTCAAGAAGACGCCCAACTGGGAGACGGTTATCGATCTCGACCAGTTGGCCACAACCGAAAACGAAAACTGGGTGTGGAAGGGTGCCGTCGGGCTCGAGCCCGATCACACCCACTTCATGGTGAACCTCTCGCGCGGCGGCGGCGACGCCGTGGTCGTGCGCGAGTTCGACGCCAAGACCAAGACGTTCGTCGCGGGCGGCTTCGCGCTGCCCGAGGCCAAGTCGGACATCGGCTGGCGCGATGAAAATTCACTCTGGGTCGGGACCGACGAAGGCGAGGGTTCGCTCACCAAGTCGGGGTATCCGCGCTTCGCGAAGTTGTGGAAACGCGGCACGCCGCTCACGAGTGCGACCCTGGTGCACGAAGTCCCCGCGGATTACGTCGGCCTGGAGGCGTTCAGCATCGTGACCCCCGAAGGCCGCTACGACCTCGTGTCGGAAACGCCCGAGTTCTTCCGCGGAACGACCTACATCATTCGCGACAACAAGAACGTGAAGCTGGAGATTCCCGAGGACGCGAGGCTGCGCGGCATTTTCAAGAAGCAGCTCCTAATATCGCTGCGTAGCGATTGGAACGTCGGCGGCAAGACCTACCCCGCGGATGCGCTGTTGGCGATCGACCTCGAAAAGTTCCTTTCCGGCGGGCGTGATTTCTCGGTGTTGTTCGAACCGAAGGAACGCGTCGCACTCAGCGGTGTGGCCACCTCGCGTAACCGTGTGGTCGTGGCGACTCTCGACAACGTGAAGAGCCGCATGTACGAACACACCCTCGACAAGGGCAAGTGGACGCATAAGGAAGTTACGCTGCCCGGCATGGGATCGGCCTTCGTCACCGGGACAACCGACTTGGATGACGTCTACTTCGTCAACTACAACGACTTTTTGACGCCGTCGAGCCTCTACCTCGCCGAGCCGGGCAAGAAGCTCAAGGAAGTCAAGACCACGCCCGCGTTCTTCAACACGGCCGGTATGACGGTCGACCAATACGAAGCCGTTTCCAAGGACGGCACCAAAATTCCCTACTTCATCTTCATGCCAAAGGGCTATCGAGCCAATGGCAAGAACCCAACTTTGCTATATGGATACGGCGGCTTCGAGATTTCGATGCGTCCCAACTATTCCGGCTCAGTCGGCTCGGCGTGGGTGGAACGCGGCGGCGTGTACGTGCTCGCCAATATCCGCGGCGGCGGCGAATTCGGACCCAAGTGGCACGAGGCTGCGATGAAGGAGAAGCACCAAAACGCGTTCGACGACTTCATCGCCGTGGCCGAAGACCTCATCAAGCGCAAGGTCACGTCAACAGAACATCTCGGCATTCAAGGCGGATCCAACGGCGGCTTGCTGGTCGGCGCAAGCTTCGTGCAGCGCCCCGAATTGTTCAAGGCGGTCGTGTGCCAAGTGCCGTTGCTCGACATGAAGCGCTACAACAAGCTCCTCGCGGGTAACAGCTGGATGGCCGAGTACGGCAATCCCGACACCGAGGACTGGAGCTACATGGAGAAATGGTCGCCGTACCAGAACGTGAACGCCGACGCGACCTATCCCAAGGTGTTCTTCTGCACGTCGACGCGCGACGACCGCGTGCATCCCGGCCACGCGCGCAAGATGGTGAAGAAAATGACCGACATGAACAAGCCGGTCTATTATTACGAAAACACCGAAGGCGGTCACGGTGCAGCCGCCAACCAGAACCAGCGCGCCTACCTGTGGGCGCTGACATACTCGTACCTATGGATGATGCTCGGTGACGTTCAGCTGTAGTTAGCACCGAACTTGGGTAAGAAGAGCGGGCAGTCCCGTTAACGCGACGGGCTGCCCGCTTTCGCGCCAGTGACAGAGTCGCGCGCCGCTTTCCGAAACAGCCACGCCGAGAGAAGCCAGAGCGCGACAAAGAAACCGCTCAATACCACGATCTTCCGTTGCCAGTCCGGCATCGTGGAGCCGAATCCGGCGCTTAGTGCGATCGCGGCCACCAATGCGTGGGCGAACGCCGTCACCAACAACGCGCGCGCCATGCCAGCGGGCTGAAAGCGCGCCGCCATGACGCCGATGACTCCAACCGCGAGCACCACGAAACCCAGCACGTTGACATCGTCGTCCTCGGGCCCGATGACGCCAACGGCAACGTTGAAGAACATGAGAAGGAATGCCGCCGCGAGCGCGACGCCCGCGGCGGCTCGATATGCGGCGTTATTCGTCATCCTTCGATTCTACTGCAAACCTCTCCGGTTCGCTCGACTCTACTTCCCGTCCAACGTGTAATCGAACTCGTACAGGTGATTCTTGCCTTCGAAGAGGATGGTGAACCTGCCCGCGATTCCCGTGAGCTCGTCAGTGCCGGAGTCCGGCACTACCGTGATGTCCATCTTGAAGTCGGCCCCCGCTCGCATCGTCGACTTGTGCTGAAGGACGAAACTCCCGCGCTTGCCGTGGAGTGTCCCCACGATTCGCTCGATGGCGACGTATCCTGCCGAGCCCTTCACCTGCGTTTCCGTACCCATCATCTCGCCCTCGCCCTGCGCTTCCAAGTCGCCGTGGATTTGCTTGTCGAGCAGCAAGCGACCAAAACGACCGGCACCGCCTTCCATCGGTATCGGCGTCACTTTCACGTCAAATGTTCCGCGAGCAATCATGGTGATCGTGTCCTACTGAACGAAGATCAACAGCACGCCCGACGGGTCGACCACATGCAAGACGAGCGAATTGTCCACCGTCTCCAACTCTGCAACGCGGGCGCTTCCAAACTTACCCGTTGCCACCACGGCCAAGGCAGTTGCCTGCCAAGCACGGACGTTGTCAACGCCCATGACAACCATGAAATTGTTGGCCCAGTCCTTGACGTAGTAGTCCTGCAATCGGAATCGGTTCCCGTTCAGCTCGAAGTCGGCGGTTCCACCAAACCCTTCGGACATCTTGAACCCCATTGCAAGGTAGAACTGCTTCGATAGCTCGAAGTCCTTGGCGGGCATGTAAACTTTGAGATCTCGAATGGTGGGCGTCATCGTTACTTTCCGGCCACGAAGGCCACGATGCGAAGCGGGCCGCCACTGCCTCCGCGGATTTTCATAGGCAGTGCGACGACGTGCGCTCCGGTAGCGGGCAGTTCGCTCAAGTTCGCGACGTTCTCGAACGCTGGAATGTTTCGAGTCATCAGCGCAACATGGGTGTCGAACGTCTGCGACTGTCCAAAGTCGATGCTGGCGGTGTCGATGCCGATGGCTGCAATCTTACGATTGTCGGCGAGCCAGACGGCCGCTTCGGGGCCAAGCCCGGGAAAGTGCAGCTCCGCCACTCCCTCCGGCCCGCGCTTCTCGGTGCCAAGATATTGCGCACGATCCGGCCAGTATTTAGAGAAGCCGGTATAGAGTAGGACGATGCTCCCCTCCGCGATGCGCCCATTCTGTGATTCCCACGCCTCGATATCGTCGACTGCAATTCGGTAATCGCGGTCCGCATTCACTTTGGCGGATACGTCGATCTTGACTGCGGGCCCGATGAGCCGCGACAGCGGTATCTGGTCCACCGTTTGGCGTCCTTCCGCGAAGTGAATCGGTGCGTCGATGTGAGTGCCGCCGTGCTCGGCGGCGCAAAACGAGTACGCGGAGTAGTAGTAACCCTTCTCCGTCGGACCGGCGAAGACGGTGTCCATTGCGAAGGGAGTCGCCGTGGGCCAGTAGACCGTCTCGGACGAGAAATCGTGCGAGAGATCGATCCATCGACCTGCGGGAAAGTCGCGTGCCTCGTCGCACGAGATCGCAAGCATCGATCCCAGCGAATACGCGACGATTGCTGCCGTCTTTGATGAGTTCATCCAATTGCGTTCGAGAGAAAGAGATTCTACGGCGGTGTGAATCCTCGGTCAAGACTGGGCATTCGACCGCTGAAGCGCATGGCTCCCAAGGCCAAGGTCGAAATGCCTGCCAAGAAGGTCGCGGCGAGTGCGTCATGTATCGAAATGAGCGGGGCGCCCCGCTTGATGCGCAGAATGATTGCCGGGTGGCGGTTGTTCAAGACTGCCTACCCGGCAATCATCGTCTATGGACTCGCGCTATGTGAAAGCGAACGTCAACTACTTGAGCAGCACCATCTTTTTCGAACGCGTGCCGCTCGCGTGCTCGATGCGCGCGAAATACACGCCCGACGCCGCAACCACGCCGCGGTCGTCGCGGCCGTCCCAGTCGGCGCGGTGTGCACCCGCCGCGCGCTCTTCATTATCAATGAGAGTTGCGACGCGGCTACCACGCGTGTCGTAGACAGACACCGTCACCCGCCCGCGCGACGGCACGGTGTAGCTCACCGTCGTCCGCGGGTTGAACGGGTTGGGATAGTTGCTAACAGACAGTACGTACTTATTCGGTGTTCTGCCAGCGCCCGTTAGTGTGTTCACCGCCGCCGGGTTGCCTTCGTTGCCGGAGAAGTCAGTCGCCGTGACGAAGTAGTACGCGTACGACGAGCCCGACACATCCATTGCGGGCGCGACGGAATAGTCCACAACCACCGCCGAGCCGAACGAGCTTGCGTTCGATCCGTACACCGTGAAGAAGTCGAAATCGGCGGCCGACGATTCATCCCAGGAGAGGACGCCCGTCTCGAAGACGAGGCTCGACGGCACGCCCGGCGCGAGATTATCCAGCGAATAGCCGCTGTCGAGCGGTGAATCGAAATAATTGAACGTATTCGCGGTCGCGCCACGGATGAAGAACGTTGAGCTATATGGGCCTTGTGCGATGGTGGAATCACCAATCGTCGGGACGTCGATGCTGTACTCGCTCTTGCCGTGACCGTGTACCGTGCCCACTTCCGTCCAGCCTTGGTCCAGCAGCTGGCGAGAAGACAAACCCGCCAGGTCACGCGTCGTCGCGACTGCCGGCGGCGCGTCATTGCGACGGTAGGCTTCATAGAGAATCACGGGCGTTGCCGACGCGGGATCGTCGTGTCCGGATCGATCGAAGGTGATCTTCACCTGTCCCCCCTGATCATTGCCGATGTCCGTGATCGCCGAGATATTCGGTTCGGTGGTCTCACGCATGAACTTTGCAACGAAGATGTCGGGGTCGCCCACGCTCACCAGGTTGCCGGTGCCGAAGTTCACCGTGCCGCCGAAAGAGCCGGTCGCGAAGAGATTGCCCGGAACGTCCGTCGCGAGGCCATAACCGAAGTCAAAGTTGCTCACGCTACCAAAGCGTCGGCTCCACTGGTGCACACCGGCCGCGTCGTACTTGGCGACGACGATGTCAATGCCAGCACCCACCAGATTCCCCCCACCGAAATCCACCGTACCAAGAAATTGTCCGGACACGAAGACGTCG
>JAICFA010000074.1 GCA_025923935.1 Candidatus Krumholzibacteriia bacterium | reverse complement strand
TGACGGATGTGGACGCGCTCGCGCTCGCGACATAATCGCCACCGGGAGCACCCCAGAGCGCGCCGGGATAGAATCGATGAATCCATGTCGCGTCGTTGGTGGTCGACGCGATGCCCTGCCCCTCTTCGCCATCGGCGTCGGACGTTCCTTCGCCCCAGTCGGCCAGCGCAAGGTGCAATGTGGTCATGAACGGCGTGTTTTCCTTGCCCCGTGACATGTAGAGACGAAGCGTGACGCCGTTGATGGTCGAACCGGCCGGAATGACGCCGGCAATGTCGAACGCCATCACCGCTCTGCGTTTGAACCCTTCGCGGGTGATTCCATCGAAAACGTAGTCGCCGGCACCGTTGCTCACAGCACCGGTAGTGCTTTCGTAAAGCGTGTTGTCCTTGGATGCGGGGAGACTGACGACGATTGCCGAGGTCGTGGTTGCCGTCCAGAGGCTCCCGAGCACCGCCAAGAGCAGTGTCCGTTTCATGATTGGGATCCCTCCGTCCCCGGACCTCGATCGGGCCCGGATTATGTTGTTGTTAAATCAGTTAGATTTTCTGGGGTCTTGCCCGCCCCATCACTAGTAGCATATCAGACATTTTTGTCTTTTTCATCAGTAATCTTGTACTTTTTTTCTCAAGGGGTGGAACAGCGAGGGAATTAGCGGTAGAGGTTCTTGATCCGGCCCCAGCTGGCGGGGAGTACCGGAACAGTTGGCGAGTAATGGACGACGAGGCGGGGACGCTGGTCGGGGTTCGCGGTCTCACGCGATTCGAAGCGGCGAACCGTGGAAGCTGCCGACTCATCGCCCGCGACCAGCCAGCCCAGATTGTTTGCGGGCGAGTCGTACCAAGCGCGTACGTCGGACGTCAGCGGATCGCCCGTCCACACCCACTCGCCTACTCCGCCGACGTTTGCGGACGCGAGCGCGTTCGGGTCAAAGTCGCCGCCGGCATTGGCCCACAGTGTCGCCGGATAGAAACAATGCAACCACGTCGCATCGTTGAGCGTCGCCGGCGCTCCCGAACCTCCAACCGATACCGAGGTTCCTTCTCCCCAGCTAGCAAGAACGTGGTGGATCGTAAACACCTGCGGCACATCGTTGGGTGCACTCGATACGTAAAGGTGCAACTCCACCGAGTCGATCGCGGCTCCCGCCGGCACCGCACCGGCCACGTCGAAATGGACGAGTGCGCGTCGAATACTCCCCGTGCCGTTGTTCCCTGCGAAGATCGACGGTCCCGCACCGCTGCTGAGCGCTCCTAGCGGGTCCTGGAACAACGTATTGTCGCGACTGGAAGGAATGACGATTGTCTCGGCGCGCGCACGGTCGTTAACCGTTACCAGCAAGACGAAAGATGCCGCTAGTATATAGCGATGCGTAGACATGACGTAGGGGACGAAGCTCACCGATGGAGTATATCCGCTTTCGAGTCTACTGCGGTAGACGGAGCGCCGTCCCCTTTGACAGGCCGATTTGCTCGACGTGCCCCGTCATCAACGTGCCCGATGCTTCGTCCTTGAAGATGAGGTGAACGTGCGTTGCGGTCCCCGGGTGGGTGAACTGGCCGACGGCGTCCTCGGCATAGATGCCAACCAAGGTGCCGCGAATGCGTGCATACCCTGCCTCGAACGGCCGCTCGTCCGCGCGAAGCTCGCTTTTCTGCCGGCGCGCGTGCATCGGACACGCACCGTTAATGACGTGCAGACGGACCTCGCTGAATTCGCCGAGTGCGGTAAAAACGAATGGCTGTGAGGTATCGATTCCGGCCTCGGACGCAGCCTGGCGCACCGCGCGATCGAAGTCTGTCGCAGGCACATCCTGGTCGATGTTGCGTTCCTGCCACGAAGGCACGTACGCACCGGCCAACAGTGTCGCTTGCAGACCGTTCGCCTCTACCGGCGAGAGCTTCGTGTCGGCGCCGACTGCCGTGACGATGGCGTCCGAGTCGACGAATGTGATCTCGCCCTTCAATCCCTCCAGCGCCGCGACTCCATAGAAGTGCGGCTTCGCAGCGATGTCGGCCAGCTTGACGCGCCCCTCGCTCTTTTGTTCCCCCAGGGCCTCATGCATCGTGCCGTATCTCACCATTTTGCCATTCCACGGCTCCTGCCCGATGACGGTTGTCGCCGCCGTGTTGATAACGCCGGCCATCACCAACGCACAACAAATAGGCTTGAGCCTATCGATAACCATCGCTTGCACCTCCGACTGATGGTGCGTATACACCGGACATTAATGTGGTTTCGGGCCAGCACGACGCTCGTCGGCTCTTTAGGACATCTCGAGGGAGAGTGATCGCTTGAATGTCGAGTGCTTCCTTTGCTAGCTCAAGCACCTCGCTGCCGTCGTGGCCATCGCTTCGTTTTCTACAGCATCTTCGCGGCAAACGCCGCTGCAAACTTGTCGTGCTTCTGTCGAGCCAGCGTCAAGACCTGCTGGAACTCCGGGTCATCGCGCATGGTGCTTAGCGATGGATCTTGAAGCATGGCGGGATAATTGAAAAAGCCTTGCTCGACCGCACTTCTCAACCAGCGAACACTCTTGCTCCGGTCGCCCAGCATAGCGCAGCTGGTCGCCATCAAGTAAAACGTTTCGCCATCGTTCGCTCTCCTCTGTTCGAGTTCCTCGTCCAGCTGGCGAATCCGTCGTGAACCGTCTTCCAAATCGCCCTTGAGAAAGGCTCGCATGCTGCCAAACCGCAGAGCGACAAACCCGTCCGGCTCCATGGCGATTGCGCGGTCGAAACACTCGATGGCGCGGTCTCGCTCTCCCATTAGTGTCAGCGCCCAACCTTGCCACGCAATCGGCGCTGCGCTGTGCTCGTGCTGCTTGAACAACTCATGCGCCTTCGCATAGTTGCCGGCATACATGTACGTGAACCCGACGGAACG
The DNA here is from genome assembly GCA_025923935.1 of Candidatus Krumholzibacteriia bacterium. Lineage (GTDB taxonomy): Bacteria > Krumholzibacteriota > Krumholzibacteriia > WVZY01 > JAKEHA01 > JAKEHA01. The sequence continues at coordinate 9,291 of JAICFA010000074.1, read as the reverse complement.
AAACCGGGGGTTCCTGGGATCGAGCTCGAGGGCTTTCTCGACCTCCTCAATCGACCTTCCGAGCAACCCGGTATAGCGGCAGATATAGCTCAACACGAAATGCGCATCCGCCCCATTGGGCGTCAGTTGAAAGATCCGTCGCAGGAGCTCTATCGCTTCTTCGTGCCTGCCGAACTCCACATAGAGTTTGGTGAGGTTACTAAGCGCGGAGAGCAGATTCTCGTTCCGGGACAGCGCTCGCCGGTACGCCGCTTCAGCCTCCATGTAGCCAGCGCCTCGCACTAGGCCATAATTCGCTTCCTGGGCGAGGCGATAGCCAAGCTCCGCGTGAGCCGAAGCGAAATTGGGATCCAGAGCGATCGATTTCTCGAGCATTTCGATTGCAAGACGGTTGTCACTCAGCATGTTGGGATAGGAAACCGCACGCAGATAGTATTCATACGCCAGTGGATCTGCCGGCACCTCCGGCTGGATCGCCGAAACCGCGCTCTTGCGGAACTGGACCTTCAATCCACGCAGCACTTTCTTCGACACGATGTCCTGGAGCTTGAAGACGTTATCGTATTTCACTTCGACCGATTCGCGCCAAACCAGATCGTTGGACTGAATGGCGATCAGCTCCGTGTTCAGACGAACCGCATTCGCGTCCTTGAGATAGTGGCCGGCCAGCACGAAGTCCGCCTCCAGCTCACGTCCCGCGGCTTGGATGTCGACGACCTGGCCCTGGTACTTGCGCACGGCGCTCGATGGCCGCACCGCGACGCTGTCCACGTACGCCAGGGCCCCGATGATTTGATCGGCGAGCGCAAATCCGAGGTAATCCGTCTCTGGATCGGGCCGGATACTCGTGAACGGAAGTACGGCCACGCCCGGAAGACCGGTCTTTGTGTCTGCCTTCCGTCGATGGAACACCTTCGTCTCGTCCCGCGATGTCGCTTTCCTCAAGCCCTCAAGCGCTCCTATGACGTCAACCATGCTCGCGTAACGATCGTCACGGTTTCGAGCGAGCAGCTTCTTAGTCAGCGTAACCGCTTCAGCGGAGAGGTTCGGGACCACCGTCGAAGGTGACGGTGCGTCCTCGTTACTAATCGCATACATTACCGCCTGCGCATAATCACCGCGGAACGGACGCTCTCCCGTGAGCATCTCGTAGAGCACTACACCGAATGACCAAATATCCGCGCGCTGATCCACCTCTTCGCCGCGCACCTGTTCCGGCGACATGTAGTCGACCGTCCCCACCACCATTCCACTTTGCGTGACTCGCGTGTTGCCTACTACCTTGGCCAGCCCAAAGTCCATAATCTTGACGTGGCCGTCGTCCGTAACCATGATGTTCGCGCTCTTGATATCGCGATGAACAATGCCCCGGTCGTGCGCGGCCTTCAGTCCGGCTGCAATCTGCAGTGCTAGCGCGATGGCGCGCTCGAGCGAAAGCTCCTTTGATTCCACCAGCCCGCGCAGTTCACGGCCTTGGACGTACTCCATGACGATGAACGCATCGCCATCGGACTCCTCGATTGCATGAACCTGGGTGATGTTGGGATGATTCAGCGCGGCCGCCGCGCGCGCCTCGGTCTCGAAGCGTCGGAGCTGTGCGGCGCCCGCGACGGCGTCGCTGGGCAAAAACTTGATAGCGACGTCGCGCTTGAGCCGCGTGTCTTCGGCCTTGAAGACCACTCCCATGCCGCCTTCGCCCAGCTTCCCGGTGATTCGATAGTGCAGCAGTTGTTTGCCGATCACAAAGTCGTCCTGGTCATGCGGGTGGTCATTAGGGCAGTGTACCGTGAGAAACGAAGAGGCGTCCATCCCTGGTAAATGGACCGCACCCTTAACCGGATGATTAACGAGCACGGAGGACTATCATGAAGCGCTTCATGCAGCTAACAATCGGTGTGCTGTGCCTTTCACTCTCTGCGTTGATCGGATTTCATCTCGGCAGCCGCACCGCCACCGCGGAGACGGCCAAACTCATGGACTGCGGCATCGCGGTGAACGGAGACCAGGTGTACGTGACGAATCAGGCCGGTGAAGTATGGGTGCGGTCGATTGATGACGCCAGTTACCCGACCAAGTTCACCGGAAGCGTCCGCCGCCTCGGAAGCATTCGCTGACGTCAGCGTGGATCACTGTCCGTCGACGTGTTGACAGACGAACCTTGACGCGGTAAAAAGCGATCATGCGCCCCACCAGCGTCTTTAGCCTTCTCGGATCGGCCTTGATCGTCCTCTGCTTGCCCGCGCACGCTCACTCGCAAGTCCGACTCGGGTTCTCCGCCGAATTGAATCGCTCGACGTTCGGCGGCGTGCCGCCCGGAGATGCCAATTACTCCTCCAACTATGGCACCGGATTCGCGGGGATCATCGAGTTTCGCGTTCACCGCGATGTGGTCTTGAGCATTCAACCGGGGTGGATTCAAAAGGGCTCGAAGGTCGTATTCAATCAGGATGAAGAGCCTGATTCGACCGAATCCTTCAACATCGAGCAATCGTGGGCGACACTCCCCGTCTACTTCCGCATCGACTCCGATGGGCATGGGTTTTATGCCGGCGGCGGCGTGAGCCTCGACATGCTGCTCGATTCGGAGCTCGAGCACGAGGGCGCGACCGTCGACAACACAGATGCGTTCGAAGACATCGACGCCGTTTACCAGTTCACCGCGGGATACCTCCGTGACTCCGGAAGCTTTTCGCTGTTCCTGGAAGCACGCTATATGCAGGGGATCCGGACTATTACCAGCATGAACGAGGGTTTGATCGCAAATGTCAATGTACCCGATGTCAAGAGCAACGGGCTCAGGCTCGTGGCGGGAATTCTTTTCTAGCGTATTCCCGCGCCTGCTGCTGGGTGTGATTGCGGTAGGCGTCCTGGCGCAAGCACGCCCGGCGCACGCACAGGTGGACGCGGGGCGTCACCAACTGCCCTCCAAGAATGAGCACGTGTTCGTGCCGACGACTTTCATTCCGGATGCGTTCGTGGACACGGAGCTCTCGCTCGGGCTCGGCTACAGCAGCTCGCTGGAAACCGACGTCCCGATCTTCGGCCCCGGCGGCCAACAGATTGCAACGGTGGAGGGCGATCTCCTGTTCATCACCGGAGGATTCGAGTTCAATTGCGCCTTGCGTGATTGGATCGGCTTTACCGCCCGCTTCAACGCCTTGGCGCGCTCGGGCGGAAATACCGCCTCGATCTTCGCCACGGGCTTGTCGGCGGCCAGCAGCTTCGGTCTCGGCTGGGAATTTCGTCTGAAGGAATCCGACCGGTCCATGTTGTCCGCGGGTGTCGAGGTAAACCGCACGTCGATCACGTTGGTCGACGTGGCCGCGTTCGTCGAGGATGTGAGTCTCGGCCTGTCACGCACCGTGACGCCGCTGTTCGCAAGCGCGCGGGCTCAATACGCGTACGGCGTCAACGACCTGGTCGGCCTCTCTGCTTCTGCTAGCATGGGCTTCGGAGAGAATCCGCGCGATGACTACACGAGCGACTGGTTCTGGAAGGTGGGAGGGGTTGCGAGCTTCAACCTCAATCAGCGATACGACGTTCCGCTCGGCTTCGCGCTCGGCGTGCTCACGAATTCGTATCCGCTGTCGGTCGAGAACGCAGACGGGAATGCGTGGGCGGGACTCGCTTCCGTCGCCTATATGGGAAGGCCCGATTTTGCGATCAACTTGGATATGACGTACGAGCGCGTGCCGATCGACTATAACGACGTGACCCTGGGATATCTCGGATTCACCGTCGGATTGACGTATTGTTTCTGACCGGTTTAGTTGGCCGGAACCGCCGCCACATCGCTCACGGCAGGCGCGGTGAGTGCATCGAGACTTCGCTTTGACTGCGCGACTGCTTCCGCCGAGAACACTTCCGGGTGTCGCAGCACAACCGCTTCAAACGACATGTCCTGCATCCCCATATTCACGAGCGCTTGGTAGCCCGCACTCTCGGTCGGAGTTTTCACGATCGATTCCATCGCCTCGATGATGCCGAGCTTGGTGATCATCTTCCATTGGCGCGTCGCGCGTGTTTTTCTTCCGCGTTCCAGAGTCATCACGCGCTCATAGGCGTACACGGCCTGAAGCGAATGCTGCTCGGCCTCGGTGGCCGCATTGTGGGTGGAAGCCTTGATCTCGATGGCCTTGCGCCGCGCCGCAATGGCGAACGCAGGCTGCTTCGCTTCGACATTCAAGGCCACCTGCTCGCAGTCCTCCGGTGTCTTCAAGTGTCCAACAAGCATGATAATTTTGTCGCTAAGCATGATTAACCTCACCGAAATGAGAGGACTGCGGCGCGCCGCACTACGTCGAATGGGAGCCCACTGGGCAGCAGGCAGAAGAAAGAGGCTGGTGGCTCCCGGCGAATGGCACTACCAATATACCTTGAAAAAGCCGTAAATGCTAAGCAAATAATGCGTTGAACCTCACGCCCGCGCCGCACCGTGCATGCGTGCGTAAAGCCCTCCGCTGGCGATGAGCTCCGCATGCGTTCCCTGCTCGACGATGCGCCCGCGATCGAGCACGACGACGCGGTCCGCAGACTCGGCCACATAGAGGCGATGGGTAACGAGGAGCTTCGTGCACGGCAGGGCGACGAGCCGGTCGTATATACGTCGCTCCGTCAGGCGGTCGATGGCACTGGTGGCCTCGTCGAGGACGAGAATCGAGGGCTTGTGCACCAGCGCACGCGCCAGACACAAACGCTGGCGCTGTCCGCCGCTCAAATGCAAACCCCGGCTCCCCACCGGTGTCGCGAGCGCCAGTGGCATGCGCTCGACATCGTCCAGGAGCTCCGCCAGCACGAGTGCGGCGTAGACATCGTCCCCGGAGATGTCGCGCCCGAACGTGATGTTGTCCATCACCGAGCCCGGAATGAGCGCGTCTTCCTGGAAGACGACGCCGAACTGACCGCGCAGCCCGGAACGATCGTAGAGCGACACCGGCACGCCGTCGATGCGCATCTCTCCCGTCGTCGGCTCGTACAGAGTCGCGACCACCTTCGCGAGCGTCGACTTGCCCGAACCGGTGCGGCCCACGATGACGACGGTCTCTCCGGCGGCGATCGCCAAGTCGACATCGGCAACCACGGCTTCAGCCTGCGACGAGTAGCGATACCCAAGGCCGCGCAGTGAAATCTCCCCGCGAATGCGCGCGTGTGCGTGCTGCGCGTCCCCGCCTCCCACTGGCTCCGGCTTGTGTTCCAAGAGCTCGTAGGCGCGTCGCACGTACTCCTTCATGCTGCGAAGGTGATAGGCACTCGTCGCGAGCCCCGCGACCGGCGCGAGGCACACACCGGAGAGCGTGTAAAAACCGATCACGGCACCGATAGTGGCGTGACCCTCCATTGCCATTCCCGCTCCCGCCACCAGCACGATCAGCGGCCCACCCGCCTGTGCAGCGGCGAGCACACCGTTCCAGAAGGCACTGCGACGACGCCGGTCCGCTCCCGCCTCCACACGCTCGTCAAGCAAACGACTCCACGCGGGCACCAGCCGGTCGGGACCGATCATCTTCACATCGGCGATGCCACCGAGTGTCTCCGCCGTGAACGTGTACAAACGCGAATGCGCGATGAGATCGCGTACGAAGGCGTCGACCGACTGGCGGCGCGCGGCCCACGATACCGCTCCCTGCACCAGAATCGCGGCCACGACCAGCGCCGACATCTGCGGATAGGAGGCGAGGAGCGCGATCAACGCCGCTACTGCGAGCAGCGTGTCGAGTGCACCGGCGACCACTTGGTCGAGCATCTCGTCCAAAACGAGGTCGACTCCCTGCACGCGAATCACGAGATCGTTCACCGGCCGGCCCTGGAAGTAAGAAAGCGGCAGCTCAAGGATGTGACGGTACAAGCGATCCAGCCACACGCGACTCACGCGCGCGACCAAGGCACTCATGGCCCGTCCGCGCACCCACGCGGAGAGCGCATACGCGGCGAGAAAGACGGGAATTCCGGCCACAGCGAGGGAGAGAAACGAAACCGAGCCGGTCGGGATGACGCGATCGACGACGAATGCGACCAATGCGGGGACGGCGAATGCGGTGGCCTGCAATACGAGCGAGACGGCCATCAGCACGAGCACGAGGCGCCAGCGCTCGCGCACCGTTCCAGCAAGGAAGCGCCGAAGGCTGCGATCGCGCGACGGCGCGAAATCCTCGCCGCGCGTGAGTGTCACGATGGTGCCCGAGAAGAGCCGCTGGAATTCCTCGCTCGCCAGGTTGTTCCGGCCCTGCATGGGATCGACCACGCGCACGTCGCGCCCGGGACGGAAGCGTTCGACGACCACAAAATGACCGCTCTTATAATGAGCGATGACCGGGAGCGGCACGGCGCGCAGCGCATCCGCTTCGACCACGCGGTAGCCGCGCGAATCCATACCCGCCTCGCGCGCCACGCGCACGAGATCGAGACCGGTCGTGCCGTCGCGGCCGGTGCCCAGTCGCTCGCGCACCGCGTCCACCGAGGATTCCTGGCCGTGGTAAGCGAGCACCATGGCCAAGCATGCCGGGCCACAGTCCATGTCGAGAGAAGCGGGAAGCCAAGCGACGCGCGCCATGACGGTCCTATCTTGCCGGCGCGCCCCATACTGAGCGCGGCGGGTCGAATGTCAGCAACGAGGGAATGCGGTCGGGGTCGGCGAGGCGAAGCAGTCCGTATCCGATTCCGGAAAGTCCGTTCATCATCCCCGGCGACGGCACGTGCTCCGGTGTACCGCAGCGCGCGCCGTTGCGCACAATGTCGTCGATCACGTAGGCGGTCGCTTCGTCGATGCGCGCCTCGAGTCCGGGAATCATGGTGCGCGCCTGGATCAGAAAGTCGAGGGTGCCCAAGTCGCCGTGACAGAGGCAATGATTGTCGACGAAGCCGTGCTCGAGGGTGGATACGACCAACTGTTCGAGCTCGGCGCGAAGTTCACGTCGATCGGCGAGGCTCGTACCGCTGGTACGTTCGGCGCTGCGCAGCGCACTCAAGCGCGCCAATCCAATCCCGGGTGTGCCGTAGCACCACGACGCGCTGACACTTCCTTCGGCCACACTCGCGCGCACGTCATGCGACGACTCGGCGGCGGCGCGCAGAACGTCGCGCTCCATTATATGCGCGGCCCATCCAGCCGCGCGGAAGCGCTCGTCTCCCGCGGCGTCTCCCAGTGTAATCAGCGCCCACGCGATGCCGCTGTTGCCGTGCGAAAAGCCGGATTGCGGCTGGTCATAGAGGCCGGTGCGCCACCACCATCCGTTCTGCTCCCTAACCGCTCTTTGCAGGAGCCGCTCGCCGCAACGCACGGCGACTTCCAGCGCGCGATCCGACGAACGCGCGGCATGCGCGGCGCACAGCGTTCCGATCGCACCGGCCAGGCCACTCACGATGTCGATGTCTTCGTCGCGATCGACCAGCCCGTCGATGCGCTGGACGATCCGATCGCACGCCGCGCGTACGTCGGCGTTCTGCCGCAGTGTAGCGAGATGCGTGCAGGCGTACAGCACTCCACCCCAGCCCGCGAGGGCACCGATCGACTCCACGTCCAACTCCGCGGTGATGCGCAGCAACGTACGCGCGGCGGAGTTCGCAATCGCTTCCCGTTGGTCCGTTCCCGGGATATCCATGCTGCGTGAGGTGTGTGCCAAATAGCCGAGGAACATGGCGACACCGGGAAGGCCCACGTAGAAGTCGATGGAGACGGGTGCTAAGAACCAGCGCTGCTCGCGAAACTCGAGCGCGATCCATGCCACATCGTCTCGGTCCCACTCTGCGATCTGGCCCAAGCGATCGCCGATCCGCACCGCCTCTTCGATCATGCTGCGCCGTACCGACGCGCGGTCGATGCGATGGGTAGTACCGTGCGCGGTCGGACGCGCGATCGTTTCGTCTTGGTAATGCACCAGCGATCCCAGGGAAAGCGTCACCATCCATTGCTGGCGGGCGAGATCGCCTTCGTCCATCGCGCCAATCCGTTCGCGCACCAGGTCGAGCGTGGAGCGATCGAAGAAATCGGCGATGCGTTGGCCGTCACTCGTCCACAGGTCGCGCGAATCGGGACGAGCTGTGAAATACGGGATGTCCGCGCGTGACAGGTCGCGGTGCTCGGCATGAACGACGCTCGCCAGCGAGGGTCGTTCGTCCACGCCCACCCAAAGACGGTCGAAGAAACGGTCGCGGTCGAGCGCGTCGCGCAAGAGATCGGGGTGCAGACTCTCCGCGAGCAGCAATCCGTAGGCGCGCGTGGCCCGGAGCACCACGCGTACCGTGTCGGTGGCGAACGCCTCCACCGGCCCGCCAGTGCCAAGCAGTGCGTCGCGCTCACGAATAATCAACCGGTACACCGCGGCAAACCCGCTCGCGATCTCGTCGCGGAATTCCTTCACGTCGAGCGGATGGCCGTCGAGGTGCGGCCGGTTGTCGGCGCCCTGCATCTCGACTTGCTCGCGCACCGCGCGCATTTCGTCGGTGCCCCGCTTGTCCCACTGCAGCACGCGGTCCGGACTCATTTTCCCTTCGACCGAACCGACGCCGGAGAGGTCGATCCCGCCGGCCGGGTCGTCCCCACCGGTTGGCACCGGCAAGATGCCGACGCGCAGCACCGATCGCATCAGCAGGCGCGCCGCAAAGCGTCGGTCGTAGCGCTCCGGCTCGCGGTACGGAATCGCCGGGTGGAAGATGGTTTCAAGATCCACCAACACCGGCTGGTCTCCGTGCGCGATCAGATTCTCGAAGTGGCAATCCACTCCGCGCAGCGCGTGGAGCGCGGCCAACAGTCCGCCCACGCGCCAGTAATAACGGCGGGCGTCGTCGATCGAATCGCATGGCTTCGCGTCGATGAACTCCAGCCACCCGTAGCCCGGGCGCGCCATCACGGTCATGATTCGCAGCGGCGGACCGTCGACGCGCTCGTTGATGAATTGGAGAAAATCCTGAAAATGGACATCGACGTCGAGCGGCCGCGGCTTGTAGACCAGCCGCGCGCCGGATTCGAAGGTCGCGATCACCACTCGCCGACCGCGGCGGTGCGGATCGCCCACTTGCGCGTCGACATCCACCAGCAGCCCCGGGTCGCCATCCGCGAAAAACGTCGCGCGAATCGCCGCCCAGTCTTCCACCAGGCGCTCGGCGAACTCCGCGGACGCCGCCACCGCATCGTCGAGGTTTTCGACCACGCGACGCGCGAGTACGGGGTACATGGAAAGCACCGACGCGGCCGTCTCACGGGCGGCGAGCGAACGCGTGAAGTGCTCGAAGCGCGCCTCCGGTGTCGCGCCCTCCAGTCGCCCCTCGAGCTTCGCGATGTGCAGCTCGAGCACC
>JAICFA010000073.1 GCA_025923935.1 Candidatus Krumholzibacteriia bacterium | reverse complement strand
TTGCGCCGCCAGTGCGAAGCCCGAATCCGCGGCCACCACGCGGCCGGCTTCGAGGTCCTTTTTTGCGCGGCGCATAAGATCGCCGGCGTCGTCGCGCGGTGCCGCCGTCGACACCGCGCCCAGCACGGCGATCGCGGCGACGGTACTAATCCAGCGTGCGTGCGAAGCTGTCAAAACGATTGCACCTCGGGCAGTGCCAGCGCATCTCGGTGGCGTCGAAGCCGCAGGTACTGCAGCGGTAACGATCGTCGCGCGGCAGCATGCGGTCGCGACGATCGAGGAACGTCTCCAGCTCGTCGCTGTCGCCGCGCGCGGCGTAGATGGACGACAACAGCACCGTGCCGGCGACGGTCGTGGGATTGGACCCGCGATACTCCTCCAGGAGCTGTACTGCCTCCTCCATGCGTCCTTGCTTGCGATAAAAAGAGGCCAAGCCGAGGGCGGCGTGCTCGTCGTTGGGGCGCGTCTCCAATACGTCGCGGTAGACCGCCTCGATCTCGTTGAAGGTGCCGCGCTGATAGAGCGCCTTTTCCAGGCTGCGCAGTGCCACCGGTGCCAAATCGGGAGAGATGCGCGCCGCTTGCCGCCACAGTCGAATGGCATCGGCGACGTCCTGCGCCTCCTCTTCCAGCCGGCCCATCGCCACCAGCGCCGGCGCGCACTCGGCGTCGTGGCGCAGCGCCCGCGCCAGGGTCTTGCGCGCATCGCGCGTGCGGCCGTTTTTCGCCTCGGTTTCCGCCACCGTGACGAGATAGAGCGCGATCTCGCGATCGCCGATGCCGCCGCTCTTCTTTAGCTCCTTATAATACTCGTACGCTTCCTCGGTGCGCCCCAGCGTGTGGCAGGCGCGCGCCGCGATGGCGATGAGCGACGCGTCGCGCAAGCCCGTGCGCCGCGTGGCCACTTGGATGGTGTCGAGCGCGCGCTCCGGGTGTCCGAGTGCGGTGTAATCTTCGGCCACGTTGGCGTAGACCGCGACCTTTTCGTCGCTCGTCAAGTCGGCGCGCACCGTCAGGCTCTTGTGCACCTGCAGCGCTTTGGCGGCGTCGCCCGCTTCGCGCAGCATGCGGCCGATGCGCACGTACGCGTCGGTGGGCGCGGCCCCGCCCATGATCGCTTCCTGCAAGCGCGCGAAGGCTTGCGGCTTCTTGCCGTCGATGAGCAGCTTCAGCCCTTCGATGTAGGGATCGGTGGGGCGTGCGGAGAGCGGACGCGCCTGCTTGTCGCGGCGCACGATCCAGCGTGCACCCAGGACGAACAGCGTCACGATGACGCCGGCCAGAAACGGAATAATCGGATGCTCAGACATATAGAGCTGCGCGCGGTTGGTTGCTGGTTCTCTTTCTACAACGGTGTCGTGGTTTTCAACGCGTCGGTGTCTTCCAGCGGCAGGCTGCGCAGTGCCGCCAGCTCGCGGTCCATGCGCACCAACTCGCGGCGCGCCTGTGTGAGCTGCCGGCGCAGTGCCAGCTCATTGATCACCGAAATCAAGAACGAGAATACCATCCCGGCCACGAACACGATCATCATGAGAAAGGTCAGCTGGAGGCCCGGATACACTTTGGTGAAAAACGTGAAATCCACCGTCTGGTCCGCGTTCTCCATGCCGAGCCAGAGAATCGCGACGACCCCAGCGAGAATCAGGAATGAGCGAACGAACCACACGGCGAGGGCCTCCTTTTAGACCGGCGAGCGCCGCTCGCCGGTCCGCCTTTTCATCATGGACGGAGTACTGGTAGGCGTCAAGCATGGCCTCCGGGGCCGATTAGAACGCAAACGGGCCGGTCGTGACGACCGGCCCGTTGGCAACGCGCTCGACGCGCGGTTTACTCTTCGGTGGTCGATTCGACCGCGTCGCCCGCACCCAGATCGGCGTCGTCCAGGTCGTCGCCTTCGCCCGACGGAATCGCCGGCACGACGAAGTCGCGCTTGGGATGCGCCGCCGTGTACTCGCGCACCGCGTCGTCCCCGCGCGCCTTCAAGTAGGCGCTGATGGAGAGCACGATACGCTTGTTCTTCGGGTCGACCTTGATGACGCGCAGCGGCACTTCCTCGTTCACCTGGAAGTACTGGCCGGGGTGCAGAATGTCGTCGAACGCCATCTGACCGACGGGCACGAACCCTTCCACGTCGCTGCGCAGCTCGACCACCGCACCACGGTCCAGGATGCGCGTGATCTTGCCGATCACTTCCGTGTCCGGGCCGAACTCGACCGCGAGGCGCTCCCACGGATTGTCGATCAGTTGTTTCATGCCCAAGCTGATGCGCTTCTTGTCCTGGCTGATCTCCATCACGACCACATAGACCAAGTCGCCCTTCTTGACGACTTCGCTCGGGTGACTCACGCGCTTGTCCCAGATCATGTCGGAGATGTGCAAGAGCCCATCGATGCCTTCTTCGATCTCGACGAACGCACCGAAGTTGGTCAGGTTGCGCACGATGCCCTTGAGACGCGTGCCGGGCGGGTAGCGGCGCTCGATCGTGGTCCACGGATCGGGCTCCGTCTGCTTCAAGCCCAGCGAAATCTTCTGCGCGTCCTTGTCGACCTTGAGCACCACCGCTTCGATGTCTTGTCCCACCGAAAGGATCTTCGACGGGTGCTTGACGTGCTTGGTCCACGACATCTCGGAGATGTGGATCAAGCCCTCGACACCCTTCTCCAATTCGACGAAGGCGCCGTAGTCGGTGATCGAGACCACGCGGCCCTTGACGCGCGTGCCCACCGGGAAGCGGTCGTTGACGCCCTCCCACGGGTGCGGCGAAAGCTGCTTCAAACCGAGCGAGATCTTTTCCTTCTCGCGGTCGAAGTCGAGGACCTTGACCTTGATCTTCTCGCCGATCTGAACCACGTCCGACGGGTGGCCCACACGGCCCCACGTCATGTCGGTCAAGTGCAACAGGCCGTCGACACCGCCCAAATCGACGAAGGCGCCGAAGTCGGTGACGTTCTTGACCACGCCTTCGCGAATCTGTCCCGCCTCGAGGTCGCCCATGAGGACACGCTTTTGTTCTTCGCGCTTCTCTTCCAGGACGACGCGGCGCGACACCACGATGTTGCGGCGGCGCTTGTTGATCTTGATGATCTTGAAATCGAGCGTTTGACCGAGCAGGTCGTCCAAGTTGGGGACCTGTCGCAACGCGATCTGGCTGCCGGGGAGGAAGGCATCGACACCGAGCAGGTCGACCACTAGGCCGCCCTTGATGCGACGCTTCACGCGACCCTGCACGACTTGGTTCATGTCGTGCGAGTCCTTGATCTGTCCCCACACCTTGAAGAAGTCGGCCTTCTCCTTGGAGAGCACGACCAACCCGTCTTGGTTTTCGAGCTTCTCCAAATAGACGTCGAACTGCATGCCGACCGCAAGATTGTCGATGTTGCGGAATTCGGCCGCCGGAATGGTGCCTTCGCTCTTGAAACCGACGTCGACGATCACTTCGTTTTCGCGGATGTCGGTGACAACACCGCGCACGATCTGACCTTCTTCGAAGGTCGCGATCGTGGTCTCGAGACCCGGGACGAGTTGCGCACCCGGCGGACGGCCGCTCGCTTCTACAAGAGCTTGCTCGGCGTCGAGTTGTTCGAACAGCGCGTACGCCGGCGAACGACCCCCCGCACCTCCCTTCGCATGGGATTGGTGGGTCTGTGACCCGGGGGTTTCGCGCACTTCATCCAGCATCAAACCGTGTCTCCTCGTGTAAACTGAACGTGATACACCCGCGCCAAGCGAGTGGCTTAGGAAACTGGCATCATACCGGCTTCAGCCTTCGGCTGCAACCGGAAACTACTTAAGGACTTTGGGGCGTGGGGGCGGGGATTTCCAAGCGCCTCCACCCGTTCGTACCGACGGCCCTCGCGGGCCGCTAGGATCGTGAGCGCTCCTTCAGCGCCTGGATCGCTGCCAATACCATGTCGCTGTAGCGGCGGTAGAGGGCGCGGTCGTCCTCGGACTGGTATTCGGCCAGTAGCTCCGCGGGAATGCGGATGGGCTTGCCGTGGATGACGCGAACGCGGGTCCTACGAAAGAACGAATCCTTGAGGCGGTCGGTTCCCTCGACGTACACGGGCACCACCGGTGCGCCCGAGCGAATCGCCAGGTATCCAACGCCGCTGCGCGCCTCACCCAACTTCCCGCCCGCGACCCGGCCCCCTTCGGGAAAAATCAAAACCGACCTGTTGGATTGCAGGAGGGTGAGGGCGTGTCCCATCGCTTCGCGGTCGAACACACCGCGCTTGATCGGGAACGCGTTGTAGAACCGGATCACCCGGCCGAGCCACCATATCTTGAACAAGGTGTCCTTCGCCACGAAGTGGACTTCACGCGGCAGGGTCACGCTGACTGCCGGCGGGTCGAAGTAGGAAATATGATTCGAGGCGAACAGATAGTGCTGCGCGCGATCGATGCGCAGGTAGCTCTTCACGCGCATTCCCCACAGGACGCGAAAGATGAACTGCACAAACGTACACGTCGCCCAATACGCGGCACGGATGCGTTGCGATGGCGTCACCAGCGCCCGCGTACGCGCGCGCTCTTCCGCGGCTGAACGCGCGAGCGAAACCACGCGCTCGACTTGCTCTTCGATGGTCGTCTCGGAGGTGTCCACCAGATACGCCCCGACCGGGCGCTGCAACGGACTCGCCTCGCGCGACGCGTCCAGCGTGTCGCGCACGTCGAGCTCGCGCGCCACGTCGTCCACCGCCGCATTTACACCGGCGCGCGCGAGTTCGGCGCTGCGCCGCTCCGCGCGCACACGGACCACGGCATCGAGGTAGATTTTCACATCCGCCCACGGCAGCACCACGCTGCCGATGTCGCGGCCTTCGAGTACGACTCCACCTTGGTCCGCCAGCTCGCGCTGACGCTTGACCATCGCCGCGCGCACTGCACGGTGCGCGCTCACCGCCGAGACGGCGGCGGTGATGCGCGGGTCGCGGATGGCTTCGGTGACGTCGCGCTCGTCGATGCGAATGCGTGGCTCACGCTCCGGCTCCGCCAGCACGTCGATCTTGAGCGCCTCGGCCAACTCGCCCAGGCGCTCCGCATCGCCCGTGTCCACACCGCGCTCGATCGCCAGCAAGGTGACCGCGCGGTACATCGCCCCGGTGTCGACGTGGCGCAGCCCCAGCCGTTGCGCAATCAAACGTGCGGTCGTGGTCTTGCCCGAACCGGACGGTCCGTCGATGGTGATGATGAACGAGCGAAGGAATTCCTCCGCCGTGCGGCGTGGATCCAGCCGCCGTCTCAACGCGACGTGGGCCGCGATGCGGCGGGACGATGGTGAAAGACGTCGCGCAGCGCACCGATGAGGCGGTCGTTCTCGTCGGGCGTGCCGACGGTGATGCGGTAGGTGTTGCTGGTTGCGCCGAATTGCCCCAACCGCCGCACCACCACACCGCGCTGCATCAATTCGGCGAACAGATCCAAACTGGAGGACCCCAGATCGACGAAGACGAAGTTGGCCTGCGACGGCGGGCACGCGAGCCCCAATTCGAGAATGGCGTCGCGCACGCGCTTGCGCTCGGCGATGGTCTCGCGCGCGTAGGGCTGGAGGTCTTGGGCACACGCCAACGCACCCAGGCCCGCCGCTTGCGCGAGGCGGCTCACGTTGAAGGGCTGGCGCACCTTGTGGACGGCGTCGATTACGACCGGGTCCGCGATGGCGTAGCCCACGCGCACCCCCGCGACCGCGAAGAACTTCGAGAACGTGCGCAGCACGACGATGTTGCGGTGCTTGCGGTGCAGTGCCATGGCATCGGGAAAATCGTGCGCGTCGACGTAGTCGATGTAGGCTTCGTCCAGCACCACCAACACGTCGTTGGGAAGTCCGTGCATGAACGCGTCCACCTCGATGGCACTGACGTAGGTCGAGGTGGGGTTGTTGGGGTTGCAAATGAAGACCATGCGCGTGTGGGCGTCGACCGCCGCGCGCATCGCGGGCAGATCGAGGCGATAATCCCGGCACGGTATCCCCACACCCTGGCAACCGCAAATCTTGGGGATCAATCCGTAAACGATGAAGCTCGGCACCGGGAAGACCACACTCTCGTGCGGCGGCTCGACGAAGGCGCGCACCAACAAATCGATGATTTCGTTGGATCCGTTCCCCACCACGATCTCGTCCGGTGTCACGTGATGATATGCGGCCAGCGCGCGCGTCAGGTCGGGTGCGCCGGATTCGGGATAGCGATGGGATTCTTCCAACGCTTTCATCACCGCGGCAACGATCTTGGGGTGCGGACCACGCGGGTTTTCGTTCGACGACAGCTTGACCGCACCCGGATGATCTTCGCCCGGTTGGTAGCGCTGGATATCGCGCACATTGGGTCGCACGCGCTTATCGAGTCCCACCGAGTCCTCCCACCGCCTCTTCTAGACGCGTGAGCTCGCGCTGGTCGAGCGGGCGCACGCCGCCGAGCGGCAGCTTGCGCACTGAAATGGGTCCGAAGCTCACCCGCTTGAGCGCGGTTACGCGCAGTCCGACGGCCTCGATCATGTTGCGCACTTGCCGATTGCGGCCTTCGAGGAGGGTAATCTTGAGGATAGTCTCCTTGGGGAGCTTAGCGACCAATTCCACACCGGGACGCGTGCGCCGTCGCGATTTTTTCTCGCCCCGCTCACGCTCGTGCGTGCCCCCCTCCTCTGCCATTTTTTCCAAACGACGCTGTGTGGTTTCGTCGAAGCGTCCCCGCACACGCACGTGATAGACGCGTGCGACACCATAGCGCGGGTGCGTGAGCTTGTAGCACAACAGCCCGTCGTTGGTCATGAGGAGCGCACCCGTGGTGTTGACGTCCAGCCGCCCCACTGGAAACAAGCGCTGCTTGCGCGCCATGGGTCGCACCAGATCCGCGACCGTGGGTCGCCCTTCCGGATCGGTGACCGTGCTCACGATTCCCTTCGGCTTGTGCATCAGCAAGACGATGCGCTTGGGAGGCCGGCCGATGAGTACATGGTCGACCTCGACCACGTTGACGCCGGGAACGATCTTGGTGCCCATTTCCTTGACGATGCGACCGTCGACGCGCACGCGACCGGCGCCGATCAATTCGTCGGAGGCGCGGCGCGAGGCAATGCCGACTTGGGCGATGAAGTGATTGAGACGAATTTCGTCGGCAGGTTCTTGCGACGTCGGAGCGTTGCGGCCAGCGGGCCGCGGTTTGCGCTCACCGCTACGGGCGCGAGTGCTCGTCGTCGTTTTCTTCGGCGTCGAGTCCATCGTCCTCCTCCTCGTCCACCGATTCGCGCAGGCGCGCGGTGATGTCGTCGTACAACGGACGGTTGACCGGCTCGTCGACGCGCGGACCCAGCTTGGCGCTGGCGGCGCGCTCCACGAGCGCTTGATCCGCCGGAGGTGTATTCGCAACCGCGGCGATCTCGGCGATCGCGGTCGAATCGGTGTCGTCTCCCACGACACCTTCCTCACTCGACGCAGACGGCAGGGCGTCCTCGCCCTCCACCGCTTCGTTCTCGCTCGCGAGCAGCGCTTCCAAATCTTCCATGCTCGGCAGGTCTTTCAGCGAGTTCAAGCCGAGGTATTCCAGGAACGCGGGTGTCGTGCCGTACAAAAACGGCGCGCCCAGCACCTTCGCTTTCCCGGTGATCTCGATCAAGTTGCGCTCCATCAGATTCGCCACCACCGAGCCCGCGCCCACCCCGCGAATCGATTCGATCTCGGCGCGCGTGATCGGTTGCTTATAGGCAATGATGGCCAGTGTTTCGAGACCCGCGCGCGACAGCCGGAAGCGGCGTCGTCCTTGATACAGGCGCGACACGTAGGCCGCATACTCGGGGCGCGTCGCCAAACGATGACCGCCGGCGACCTGCTCGATGGCAATGCTCCACGACTCCTGGTCCGCGCGCGCGTTCCATTTGTCGATCGCTTCCTTCACGTCCGCCGTGGTCACGTCTTCGATCGTGGCGGCCAGCTTGCGCGCCGACAACGGCTCGTCCGCGGCGAACAGAAGCGCAAGGACGATGTTATCGAGGTTCGGGTTCTCCATCCGCTTCTCCTGTTAGCTTGCTTTCGTCTAATTCGTCGGAGTCCGAGCGGGTGCTGTCATCCGGCAGCCCACTTCGCTCCGCTCGCAGGCGCCCGCCGGATGCCACCCGCTCGTGGTCCTCGGTGTCGAATTCTTCTCCACGATGGTCGAAGGCGTCTTCGCTCTCGATGTGCAACTTCACTTCTCCGCTGCCTTCAGCTTCGGTGCTCCAATCCGACACATCGCCCATCGGCTTGCCGAAATTGTCGCCCTTGTAGATCCAGATCGAGCCGAAGGTTCCTTCCTGTTGTACGCGCGCCTGGCCATGTTTCAAGAGCTCCAAGATCGCCATGAAGGTGACGATCACTTCAAGACGAGAGCGCGACCCGGCGAACAAATCGCCGAACATGGCGGGCTCGCGCGCTTCCAGCGAGGCGCGCACCAGGTCGATCTTCTCTTCGATGGTCCACGCCTCGAGCTCGATCTCGCGCACTTCGGCGCCCTCGAACTGCGTCATCACTTCTTGGAAGGCGCGCATGAGCTGGAACAGATTGAGATCGATCACCACTTCGCCCGTGACCGCGTCCTTCTCTTCCTGCGGCACCGGACGGGTAAAGATGCGCATGCGCTCGTCTTCCATGTCGCGGAAGTTCTTGGCGGCCTCCGCCATCTTCTTGTATTCGAGGATGCTCTGCACCAATTCCTGGCGCGGATCTTCGTCGGTGTCGTCGTCCTTGCGCAGCAGCATCTGAATCTTGATGCGCATCAAGGTGGCCGCCAGCACGAAGAACTCGCCCGCGAGCTCGATCTGCATCCCCTCCATGAGATTCAGATAGTCGAGGTACTCGCGCGTAATCTTCGCGATGGGAATGTCGTAGATGTCGAGGTTGTCGCGGCGGATCAGATAGAGAATGACGCCGAGAGGCGCCCGAATCCCCTCCAGCTCCGTAGTCCACGGCGTGGGCTGCGACGATCCCGGCGACGTGTGCGGTCTCAGGTTATCCAATGTGCATCCGCTCCCGCACTTCGGTCATGGTCTCGACCGCGGCCGCGCGCGCCTTGGCATCGCCGGCGTGAATGACTTCCTCCATCGCTCCCGGTTTGGCTTCCAGCGCCTTGCGCTTCTCGCGCAGCGGCGCCAAGTAGTCGGCAATGGCCTGGCCGACGCGCTGCTTGCACTCCACACAGCCGATCTTGGCCGTGGTGCACGCTTCGTAGATCTCGGGAGCCGTCAGCGGCTGAAACTTTTGCCAATACGTATAGATCAAGCAGTACTCCGGGCGTCCCGGATCCTGGCGCCGCTTGCGCTGCGGGTCGGTGAACGCCGTCTTGATCTTGGTCTGGATCGTCTCGGGCGAATCTGCGAGCTCAATGGTATTTCCGAGAGACTTACTCATCCTTCGCCCATCGAGCCCCGGAAAACGCGCGAACTTGGTCAGCTTGCCGTCGGGAATCGGGAACACCTCGCCGTAGAGCCGGTTGAATTTGCGCGCGATCTCGCGTGTGATCTCGATGTGCGGCAGCTGGTCCTCCCCCACCGGAACCACGTGCGCGCGATAAATCAAGATGTCGGCTGCCTGCAACACCGGATAGCCGAGGTGGCCGTAGCTCATTCCTTCTTCGCCTTCATCGATCTTCAAGTCGCGCACTTGCTCCTTGAGGGTCGGATTACGCTCGAGTCGCGCCGTGCTGATCAGCATCGCGAGCAATAGGTAGAGCTCGGCGTGCTCCTTGATGTGCGACTGCACGAAGATGGTCGACGTCTCGGGGTCCAAGCCGGCGCTGATCCAGTCCAGAACCATCTCGCGCGTATTGTCCGGGATCTGGGGCGTATGCTCGTAGTCGGTGGTGAGCACGTGCCAATCGGCCACCATGAAATAGCAGCGGTAGTCCTGCTGCAGGGCGACCCAATTCTCCAACGCCCCGGTGTAATTGCCGAGGTGGAGGCGGCCGGTGGGCCGGTTACCGGAGAGGATGATCTGTTGTTTCGTCGTGACGGGGGTCACCGATGCTCCAAACGACGCCGTGACACGGCGTTTTGCCGCATTCTAGGGGGCTTTTTCGAAGGGTGTCAAGGAAGGTTAACGGGCATGTCTCGATGGTTCCCGCTCCGCACCGACGTCACCGCCCACGCGGGTGAAAGGCGCGGTGCGCTTCCAGGATGTGCCGCGTATCGACGTGGGTGTAGACCTGGGTGGTGGCGATGTCGGCGTGCCCCAGAAGCTCCTGCACCAGGCGCAAGTCCGCGCCCCCTTCCAGCAAGTGGGTCGCGAACGAATGCCGCAGCACGTGCGGTGAGACGCGCCGCACGATGCCGGCCGACGCCGCGTGTGCCTTCAGGTTCTTGAAGAAGCCCACGCGCGACAGTCTTCCACCGCGCGCATTTAGGAACACAAAGGGCGAGAGGCGGCCGTCCAACAGACGCGGCCGTCCCCCGTCTAGATAGCGCGCCAGCGCGCGCGCGGCGGCACGCCCGAACGGCACCACGCGCTGTTTCCCGCCCTTACCCCGCACCATCACGATCTCTTCTTTTAGGTGAAGCTCGTCCATCGTGAGTCCACACAACTCCGTCACGCGCAGCCCCGCCCCGTACGCCAGCTCGAACATCGCGCGGTCGCGCAAGCCCAACGGGGTGGATGTGTCGGGCTGCTCGAGCAACGATTCAATCTGCGGCAGCGTCAACACCGACGGCATGCGCCGCGACAACTTCGGGCGAACGACGTTGCGCGCCACTTTCTCGCTTCCCAGTCCCTCGCGCGACAAGAAGCGATGGAAGTGGCGCAGTACGGAGATCTTTCGCGCCCGCGACGACGGCGACAAGCCGCGGCGCGACAAGCGCACCGCGTGCAGCTCGATGGCCTCGTCGGTAATGCGGCGCGGATCGGTGATCCCAATCTCTTCCAGCGTGTCGACGTAGGCGCGCAGGTCGCGCGCATAGGCCTGCAGCGTGTTGGGGAGGAGCCCCTTTTCGACCACCAGGTAGTCGAGAAAGGCGTCCACGGAGGGGTCGAGCTCTCGTTTCATGGGCGAAACCCAAGCCTTGACGGAAATTGCGCGACCTGGTAACTTCTTGCGGCTCATTATTAGGAGGACATCGGAATGCCACAACATAAATCGTGCGAGAAGCGGATCAAGCAGGACGTCAAGCGCACCGCCCGTAACCGCGCCGAACGCGGTAACTTGCGGACGGCGGTTCGCGCATTCCGCGAGCTCGAGACGGCGGCGCGCGCCGGCAAGTATTCGGAGATGCAGTCGATCCTCGACCGAGCGGTCAAGAAGGGCATCATCTCCCGCAATCGCGCTGCTCGCTTGAAGTCGCGCCTTTCTCCCAAGAAGGCCGCTTAACTCGCGCGTCGCAGCGCTTCAATGAAAACGCCGTCCATCGCAGGATGGGCGGCGTTTTGCTTTTGTAATCTCCCCAACGGACGCGACCGCGTAGAACCCCCTAGCTTCGAGCCATGATCGACGAACCCCAAATCGTTCAATCCGACCAGAAGCCCGCGGCCGTGATCCACCTCGTCATTCCTCGCAAGGAGATGATGAAGGAGTTCGGTCCCGCCGTGCACGAGCTCATCGCCGTGATGGAGGCGCAAGGCAGTGCGCCCGCCGGACCGGTGTTCGCGCATCACTTCAAGATCACGCCCGATCAGTTCGACTTCGAGGTCGGCTTCCCCGTGAAGAAGCCCATCACCGAGTCCGGCCGGGTGAAGCCCGGCGAGCTGCCGGCCGCAAAAGTTGTGCGCACCGAGTATCGCGGTCCGTATGAAGGATTGCCCGCCGCGTGGAAGGAATTCAGCTCGTGGGTGAAGTCGAACGACTTGAATCCCCGCAGCGACATTTGGGAAGTCTACGTCGCGGGGCCCGAGTTGGGTCCCGATTCATCCGCCTATCGCACCGAGCTCAACTGGCCGCTGGCCAGCTAGGGCTGCGGCGCCTCTACCCGATAACCCAGCACGATCATCGTATCGACGTCGCGGTCGCGCACGAGCAAGAAGAGCGTGTGCCCTTCCTCGCAAATGCACGCCGCACACACGGGCGTAGATGTCCTTGGCTGCGCGAACGTCGCCGTCTCGAATACCACCACACCCTGCTTCTGGTAATACTCCACGATGATGTCGATCTCTTCCGGCGTCAACGCGCGCGGCCAGGTCGACAAATCTCGCGGATACCGGGCCCGATCATCGTTGTGCTGGGCCAACCAGTCGGCCTCCCATGCATTGGTTAAGCATTGAACGGGCTCGGTCGCGACCCAGGTGCGGG
>JAICFA010000072.1 GCA_025923935.1 Candidatus Krumholzibacteriia bacterium | reverse complement strand
CTCGAGTTCCTCGACGAAGTCAACAAGCAGCGCATGCGCCGCATCAACCTGCGCCGCATCTTGATCCTCATTCTGCGCACGCTGGCGATATTGGCACTCGTGTTTGCGTTCGCGCGGCCCACGCTGCGCAGCGGTCTGCTGTTCGCCGGGTCCGCGCCCAAGAACGTCGTCGTATGTCTCGACGTGAGCTACAGCATGGGCGCGGCGATGGAGAAAGGGACCGCATTCGACGCCGCCAAGCACATCGCCAACGGCATCGTCGACGAAGCCAGCGGAAGCGACATGATCAACGTGGTGTCGTTCGGGAAGACCGCCGACGCACTCTTGGAACAAGGGACGCGCAACAAAGGGGTCGTCAAGAGCACCGTCGACCGCCTGCCGCTGTCGAGCGAGACCACGTCGATCCGCGCCGGTGTGGCGCGCGCACTCGACTTGATCGCCAAGAGCGACGTCGACGGCGGCGAGATCTACGTCGTCTCCGATTTCCGCGCGAGTGAAGACTCGTCCTTCGTCGACGAGGGGGCCATTCCCGCCGACGTGCGCGTGTACTTCATCCCGGTCTACGACGACGAAGTCGACAACGTCAGCATCGACCGCGTGGGCGTGCCGCGCAAGCTCTTGCGCGCCGGTGAAGTGGTGAAGGTCTCCGTGACGACTACCAACCACTCGCCCAAGACCGACGCCAACGTGCCGCTGGAGATCATCGTGGACGGCGACCGGAAGGCGGAGCAGGTGGTCGAGCTTTCGCCCGGTGCGACGCAAACCGTGACCTTTCCGCTCTCGCTCGCCGAGCCCGGGCGCTATCGCGGGCGCGTCGCCAAGAATCACGACCGCTTGCCGGCCGACGACGACCGCTTCTTCTTGATCGAAGTCTCCAACACCATTCCCGTGACCGTGCTCGCCGGGCGGCGCCGCGCGACGTCGCCGCAAGCGGGCGTGCCGTCGGTGTTCTATGTGGAGAAGGCGCTCAATCCGCGCGGTACCGCCGAAGGTGAATTTTCCGTGCGTGTCATCGACCAGCGTGATGTCACCACCTCTTCGCTTCCGCGCAGCGGTGTGATCGTGTGGGTCGATCCGCAAGACCTGGAGCCCAATCGCATGGCGCTGCTCGAGCGCCACGTAATGCGCGGCGGCGGGTTGCTCGTGTTCCTCGGCAATGCCGATCCCGCCGTCTTGAACGACGCTGCCTTCCGCGCGCTCGTCGGCATTCGCGGCGGCGCGGAAAAGGGGGCCGACTCGCGCGCCGCGTTCACGTCGTTCGAAAAGGCACACCCCGTTTTCAATTTGTTCACGAAAGACGAGCTCGAGCTTTTGTCACGCGCCAAAGTGCGCAGCTACATCGGCGCGCGCGGAGTCGCGCCCGACTCCGCACTCGCGTACATCGGCGGCGGCGACCCCGCGTTGTGGGAGTGCGTGCGCGGACGTGGGCGCGTCCTCGTGTTCGCCGCCGCGCCCGACCTCGCGAGCGGCGACATCCCGCTTTCCCCCATGTTCCTGCCGCTGGTGCACACCAGCGTTTCGTATCTCGCATCGTCGGGCGAAGCACCCGGCGCCGACGAGCACTTGGTGGCGGCACCCATCACCTTCGCCGTCTCGCAAGCCGGACTCGACGAATCCCAGCTCGCCATCAAAGATCCCGCGGGCGAATCGCTGAAACCCGCCATCGGCGAACGCTCATCGGGCGAAGTCGCGGTCGGCTTCGACCGCCCCGCGCGCCCCGGCTTCTTCCGCCTTTATCGAGATACCACCACCGTAGGCGAAGTCGCCGTCAACGTCGACACGCGCGAATCGAACCTCACCGCCTCGACCCTCGCCGAGAATCGACCCAAGTCGGTGAGTGTGGTGAAGGCGGGCGAATCCTTCCGCACCGACCTGCGCGAAGCCAAGGAAGGCCGCGAAATCTTCGCCGCGTTCTTGATGATCGCGGTGTGCGCGCTCGCGGCGGAGTCGGTGCTGGGGAGGAAGGCGTAAGGCTGCAGGGGAGCCGCGGAGTAGTTTACCGAAGAAGTATGATTCGCCGAACTAGTTCGGTCTGATCCGCAAGCAGGCGTGCAAAGTAGACGCCGGATGACGCTTTCGCGCCGGAATTCAATTTGCCATCCCAGACGGCAACACCTTCAGGGCCGAGTTCTTCGACCAAAGTCCTAACAAGCTTGCCGCGAACGTCATATATCGAAATGCGCGACGCGCCCGAGACATGGCCATAGCTCAACGTTGTCTGGTCGCTAAATGGGTTGGGATGGACTCTGAGGAACGCCGTGGGCCTCGGTGGTCCGACGCCCGTCGTGGAATAAGTGAACCTCTGAACTCGATGATTTGAGCCGTCGACGACGAAAATATCGGCTCCCTCTGTCGTCGCGCAAAGCCCACTGGGAAACATGAACTGACCATTGCCGGTTCCTTGTGTTCCCCAAGCGACCTCTGGCACTCCACCTAATGTAAACTTCTGTACGCGGTGGTTGTTTTGATCGCTGACGTATACGACTCCTCCAGCGTCATCGATGTCGAGATTGTTGGGGCGCTGAAACTGACCCAGCGATGTGCCTGTTGACCCCCACTTCAGGACGAATGTCCCGAAGTGATCAAACACTTGGATCTGGTCGCGACCCCAGTCGCTGACATAGACCAGTCCGTTGGTGCTCACGTCGATCCCCGCAGCAGAGTCGAAGTTGCCGTCGCCTGGTCCGTACTCACCCCACGTAATGACAAACGCGCCATCGGGCCTGAACTTCTGAACTCGTGTGTAAAGGATGTCCGTGACGTACACGTAGCTGTCGGGACCGATGGCAATGTCGCGGGCCTCAATAAATTGTCCTACACCCAGTCCGCTCGACCCCCAAGAAAGTAGATGTACACCGGCGCCAGCGAACTTCTGAATCCGATCGTTACCCATGTCTACTACATAGATGGTGTCGATTGGACCCGGGACGACGGCGATCCCCCACGGCGATGAGAACTGGTTTGGTCCGCTACCCGAGACGCCCCACGCCCCTAGGTAGACCCCGTTGAGCGAAAACCTCTGGACGCGGTTGTTTGCCATATCCGTGATGTAGACGCCCGCCTCCCCGATAGCAACTCCTCGGGGATAGTAGAGCTGCCCGGGGCCCGAACCCAGGCCGCCCCACTGAAGATTGTACAAAGGCGCGGAGGCTGAGCTTACTGATAAGGGAGCTGACACCAAGAGGACGGCGAGACAGTACAGAGGAAGCATGGTAAACTCCTAGCCGGGACGCCAAGCATTGCCATCGAGGTGGAGAGTATACCACACACTTTCCGCGAAGCGTGCGTTGTTGGTCGGCGGGCATTTGTTGGCGGGGAGCGACAAATCTATTCGAAAGCATGATATCCGTCGCGTCGAGAATACTAGGATCCCTAGCGTTACGGCGGTCGACATTGCCCCATCCCTGACATTCGCATAACAAAGCGGTCACCGCGCAACGAAACGATTTCGATTTCCGCGTTTCCGTCGAGTGCACATGGCTATGTGCAATCCGCTTGAAGACCGCGATGCGAATCCTGGCGAATACGAGGGCCCGACGCCGTGACGATGGGACACTAGACTCCTCTAATTGCGGATATCCATCGTTTCTATCGCTGACGTTTCTGAGCATGCTGTCCGCGTGCTAGTTGGAGGCCCGCTTTCCCGGGGCTTAGTTCGTTTCGAAATCAGTCGTTCATTTCCTATAGGAGACGACAATGCTCAGAACAAGCTTCCTCCTTGCTCTCACACTCGCTGTTACCTTTCACACCAGATCCTTCGCCGTGACGGTTGATGGACGCACCTACGAGGAAGAGGGCGGTATCTGGTTTTTCATCGATAGCAACGACGAAGCATGGGAAATTGCACCGGATCTAATCGAGGTCAAGTTCAATGCGGGAGTGACAAGCACCCAACGAGATTCCCTTGCGACGACTCACGGGCTCACGCTTGATGCTCCCGGACACTCAGACGGATACTATCGCTATCACTATGGTTTTGCGGCTGATCCAATCTCGGTGCTGACCGGCGTCGTCGCGTCATCGTTGGTTGAGGCTGCCGAGATTGCCTACAAGATCAAAGCGCTAGGTGACCCCTATTTCACATTCGAGAAGCAATGGAACGCTTATTTGATCAAGTTGGACAGAGCGCTAGCGGTCACGGGAGGAGGCAGTGAAATAGTCATAGCGATCCACGACTTTGGCGTTGATCGTCAGCACGAAGACTTGCTTCCCACCGTCTGGACCAATCCTCTTGAGGTCGTGGATGGCGCGGACAACGATAACGACGAATCGTGGAACAGAGAAAACCCGCTCGCGGACGACCTTTGGGGTTGGAATTTTGACACCCTGGGTGGTATCAACACCCACCCGCACGATCCGACGCCGTTCTTGTTCCACGGCACCGCCGTTGCCGGTATGGCGGTAGCAGCAAATGATAACAACACGGGTCTTGCGAGCCCGGGTGGTGGAAACGCGAATGCGCGGCCCATCCGGTGGCTCGCTGTGGTTGGCACCAATAATCTCACGATGGCCGACGCGTTCAAGTACTGTCTCAACAAGGGCGCCGACATAATCAACGCGAGTTTCGCCTTCGCTGAGTCCGACACGAGGGCCAAGAACGCCATGATAGCTTGCACGGAAGCAGGAATACTAGTGGTTGCAGCCAGTGGAAACAACTGCGAAGGGGGAGGAGGTGGCGTTAACTTTCCTGCAAGTCACGATTCGGTACTTGCAGTCGGTGCCGTTGATAGCCTCTTGGTGAAGTGGAACTACTCCTGCGGCGGTCCCGAGCTCGATCTCGTAGCACCAGCGGGCTTTGATACGATTGGCAACCCCAACTACGCATTTCATTGGACTACTGACAACTACTGCACGGATTGTGATGATTTGAATCCGGGGCCATGCAACTGCGCTACCCGCGTTCCAAATGATAAGTACACACTCAGTGGCGGAACATCGTCTGCGGCACCTCAGGTAGCTGGCGTTGCGGCATTACTATGGTCGCAACGCCCCACGCTGACTGCGGCTCAGGTAAGGGCCGCACTACGACGTTCCGCCCGAGACCTGGACGCGAGTGGTCGAGACGATTTGTACGGCCACGGACTTGTTGATGCCTACCGAACCGTCACCCGCTGGGGGACAATTACGCAGAACACGACGTGGAGCGGGACCATCCATGTTTCCGCAGACATCACCGTGAGCTCCGGCGTTACTCTCACGATCGATCCAGGAACGCAAATCTACATTGCTGAGGACGATAACGATCAGGGAGGCGCAGACGCATCCAAGATCGAGTTCAACGTCGCGGGCACAATCTCGGCGAATGGGAGCACTAGCCCCATTACTATCCAATCAATGTCGCCAACGGGCTCGTGGGTGGGCCTCAAGTTCCAATCAGGCAGTAGCGCCACGCTAACAAACGTCCGAATTAAAGACGCGGTTCGTGCGGTTGAAAGCAACGTCAGCATGACTCTGACGAACTGCGCGCTAACAGATTGCGAAACCGGCATAGACATATATTCGGGGACGACATCGTTGACGAAGTGCACCATCGCAAACAACTCTGTTTCGGCGACGGTCGTCCGAGGAAGCAGTTCGATTGCCATCAACAAGACCGTGATTGCTTTCAACGGCGGTCCAGCGGTGCGTGTAATTTCGGGAACGCCATCAATGTCGAACTCGATCGTTTACCAGAACACGCTTGCAACTGGGTCGCCGAGCGATGCTGATTGGCAGACGAATGGGACGAACGTCTACAACCTCAATCCGGCATTCTGTAGTAAAGACAGCGGTGATTACCGCTTGTATGCGTCATCGCCTGCTATTGCGCCAGTGCCGCCGAGTCAGGGCTACTTTGGAGAGCGGGTCGGCGCCTTTGACGCGGGCTGCGTCCCGTCAGCTACTGTTAGCACTAGCGGAACGGTTGCCGCTTGCCCCGCCGGAGACAATTCTTCCTACGTATCGGAGTTAGATGTTTCGGTCAATCTCCTTGACGCCGATGTGACGCGGGATCTGGATCAGCTTGAAATCAAACTCGATCTTGCTGACTTCAATTTTGCAAAAGTCTTTGATCCGGACGAC
This sequence comes from Candidatus Krumholzibacteriia bacterium, assembly GCA_025923935.1. GTDB lineage: Bacteria > Krumholzibacteriota > Krumholzibacteriia > WVZY01 > JAKEHA01 > JAKEHA01. The sequence goes on along the minus strand of JAICFA010000072.1, from coordinate 6,234 downwards.
GCGGTGACAGCGAATGCGGATGCAACCTCGAGCAATGGGTACCTAACTCACGTCACGCACAAGGCGTTCGGTGGTTGTTCGGTCAATGATGCTGTCGACGTTTTGTTAAACGGAATTGCTTTAACGTCGAGCGTATCGCTCAACATCCGCACATGGGACTTATCCGCGCCTTGGGGGGAATACTCATTGCCCGACTTTGCCTCGTTTGGCGTTGGAGGCTATCCTAGGGGACCGGTTCAGAACGACTGCAGCGACTACAACGCGGATAGCTACGTGAACGTCGTCGACTTCGGGTGGTTTGGTGAGCATCACGGGCACACGAGCGAGTACGATCCGGCGAACGCTCCTCCGATGTCCAGTGTTGAATCAAATGCAAGCGTGAATCTGAGCTTCATAGAGGAGTTTCCTACTGCCTCTACGCACCAATTGTATGTGGACGTCGCCGTTGACGACTTCGAAGAAGTAACAACATGTCTCTTTAGGCTTACTTCGGGAAATCCACGCCTAACTTTTGTCGAGTGGCTTCCGGCCGAACAATCGCTCGGGACGGTCATGTTCGCTCCAGTTGTCCGAGACGGCGAGCCCCACATTTACTTCGGCGCGTTAGTATCTGAATCGTTTTCCGAATCAAGCTGCCAACTTGGCCGCGTAGTGTTCGACGTAGTTGGGACCGAGCCGTTTGAAATAACGACCGAGGATTTTCTGATGACTTATGGCGAGGTGCTTACGGGTCCGTCGGGCGGGCAACAAGTGTCAGCGCAAATGAACGGGGTGTTGGAGCGGCGTGTAAGTGGATCGATGACCCGGGTGTACCACAACCGTCTGGAGCAGAACTTCCCCAATCCGTTCAATCCCGCGACAACGCTCGCCTACTCGGTAAGGGAGCCCGCGTTTGTGAATCTCGTGATCTATGACGTTGCCGGTCGCCAGGTGCGTGAGTTAGTGAACGAGCAGCGAAATCGCGGGACATACCGCGTAGTATGGGATGGAAAGAACGACCATGGAACAGCGGTGTCGAGTGGGGTCTACTTTTACAAAATGAAAGCAGGTTCGTTCTCTGACACCAAGAAGATGACGTTTCTCAAGTAGTCAGCGGGCTCTATTTTGATCGAACAAGTCCGCCGTCTTCCCCAGACCCAATCGCTCCGCGCCGCTATCGACGATGCTGCGCGAGCTGCTCGCGAGATCGCACGTGGCGACGCAGGCCGTGCCATCGATGCGCCGCGCGGACTGTACAAGGACAAACTCGCCTCCCGCCGCCGGGTCCACGTCTCGGGGCTGAAGGGCTCGTCGCCCGTTCTTTTGGCCGAGACGATTCGGCAAACACTGGGGCGAAATCTCCTTCTGGTCTATCCCGACGACGAAGCGGCACAGGATGCGGTGTCCGACTTCCGCACTCTGTCCAAAGGCAGCGTGGTGCACTTTCCCGAGCGCGCCATTGCACCGCACCGCTTCGAGTTGCGCGAGAACCTCGCGGCGGGCGGTGATCGCAACGAAAGCCTGTTGAAGATTTTGAACGGTGCGGCCGATGTGGTGGTGACGAGTGTGCTCGGCTTCATCGAGAAGACGATTCTGCGCGCGCAGCTGTCGTCCAACCAACGCGTGCTGCAAAGCGGAGACACGCTCGACCTGGAGGCACTGCGCGAACACTTGGTGGACATGGGCTACGACGGGGTGACGGTAATCGAGGAGGCGGGGCAGTTCGCGGTGCGCGGTGCGATCGTGGATGTGTTCGATCCGGCCTGGGATTATCCGGCGCGCGTGGAGCTGGACGGCGACGAGATTGCGTCGATTCGTTCCTTCGATTTGGAGACGCAGCGGTCGATCGACGCGTTGCAAACGATCACGGTATTGCCGGCGAGCAGTGTGCCGCTGGATGCGGCAGCACTGGCGCACCTACGCGCGTTCTTGAAGGAGCGCGATTTCACTCCCGAATTGATCGAACGTATCTCGGACGAAGCGGAGCACTCGCGCTCGTCGTTCGTGTGGCGGCGCTATGCGCCTGCGCTGGGAATGACGGGCTCGTTGCTGGAATTCTTCGACGAGCCGCCCATCGTGTGGTTCATCGATGGTGAAGGCACCAATCGCGTGTTGTCCGGTCTCGCGCGCGACTTCGCGCGCAACGCGCAGCGCGCCGAGGACGAGTTTCCGCCGCTGGCGCTCGACGACTACGTCCACCCGATCGACCACGTGCGGCGATTTGCCGCGCCGGTGGTGGTGCATTGGGCCCTGTCCGACTCGACGATCAGCACCACCACGCAGCCGGAGAATGCCACACCAGCCGATGCCATCGAGCCGGCGAACGAGAACGAGACGACGGTGCGCTTCCAGACTACCGCGCACCCCAGTGTGGTGGGGAAGCTCGACCCCTTGCTGCGACAGATCAAGAGTCTGAATGCAAAGGGCGTGGAGACGTCGATCTACTCCGAGACGCCCACGCAGCGCGACCGCTTGGCCGACATGTTGGGCGAAGACGAGCTCTTGGTGCACCTGCCGGTAGGATGGATTGCGAGTGGGTTCATTTGGGAGCACGCGCAGCTCGCCATCCTCACCGACCATCAGATTTTCAATCGAATGCTGGCGCGACCGCGCAAGAAGCGCGCGAAGCGGCGCACGTCGACGGTGCGCGCCGACAGTCTGCAAAGCGGTGACTACGTCGTCCACGTCGACTACGGCATCGGCCGCTTCATCGGGCTGGAGAAGATCGACGCCGATGACAATGCCACCGAGTGTCTGACGCTGCGCTTCGACGGCGGCGATCGCATCTTCGTTCCGCTCGATCAGATTCACTTGGTGGAGAAGTACATCGGCCGCGAAGGGGTCACACCGAAGCTCGACAAGCTCAGTGGCTCCAGATGGCAGGCGACGAAAGAGCGCGCCAAGAAAGCCATCGAGGACGTCGCGCGCGATCTGTTGCGCGTGTACGCGGAGCGCGAGCTGGCCACGGCACCCGCGTTCGGGCCCGACACGCAGTGGCAGCGCGAATTGGAGGCTTCCTTCCCCTACGAAGAAACGCCCCACCAAATCAGCGTCACACGCGACATCAAGGATGACTTGGAGACACCGAGTCCCATGGAAAGGTTAGTGTGTGGCGACGTCGGCTTCGGGAAGACCGAGGTCGCCATTCGTGCCGCGTTCAAAGTGGCGTCGAGTGGGAAGCAAGTCGCGGTGCTGGTGCCGACGACACTGCTTGCGTTCCAGCACCATCGCACCTTCACCGAGCGCATGAAGCAGTTTCCGCTGCGCATCGCGATGCTGTCGCGTTTCGTGTCGACGGCGGAACAGAAAGAAGTCGTCGCGGGACTGCGCGAGGGCACGATCGACGTAGTCATCGGGACGCACCGGCTGTTTTCCAAAGACGTCGCGTTCAAGGACCTCGGTCTTCTCATCGTCGACGAAGAGCACCGCTTCGGTGTGAAGCACAAGGAGCGCCTGAAAGAGATTGCGAGGGGTGTGCACGTGCTCTCGCTCACCGCGACCCCGATTCCGCGCACCTTGTACATGTCGCTCTCGGGCTTGAGAAAAATCTCGCTCATCGAAACGCCGCCACGTAACCGCCATCCGGTAAAGACCGAAGTCACCGCCTTCGACGAAGACGTGATCGCCAACGCCATCTCGCAGGAGGTCGGCCGCGACGGCCAGGTCTTCTTCGTGCACAACCGGGTGCAGTCGATCTACTCGCTGAAAGCGTTTCTGGAGAAGTTGCTGCCGGGCGTGCGCTTCGGCGTGGCCCACGGCCAGATGAAGGAAGACGAGCTGGAGAACGCGGTGCTCGACTTCATGAGTCGCAAGTACGACGTGCTCGTTGCCACCATGATCATCGAGTCGGGCTTGGATTTTCCCAACGCCAACACGCTCATCGTGAACCGTGCGGACCGCTTTGGACTCGCACAGCTGTATCAACTGCGCGGGCGTGTGGGCCGTGGCGAGCAGCAGGCGTACGCATACTTCATGGTGCCGCGACAGATTTCGCTTACGCCGCAAGCGATGAAGCGTCTGCAAGCGATGGAAGAGTTCGAAGAATTGGGCAGCGGCTACCGTCTCGCCATGCGCGACTTGGAGATTCGCGGCGCCGGCAACGTGCTCGGTACCGAGCAGCACGGTCACGTGGCGGCGATCGGCTTCGAGCTGTACACCAAGCTCCTCAAAGAAACCGTCGACCAGCTCCGCGGCGAAACCCGCGAAGAGGCCCCGCCGTGCCGCGTCGAGACGCCCTACAGCTGCTACCTGCCCGATCGCTACGTGGCGGATGCCGACGAACGGATGCTGCTATACAAACGAATCGCCCGCATGACGCATCCGGATGAAGCCATCGCCCTATCCGATGAGCTGCGCGATCGCTTTGGGGATCCACCGGCCCCGGCCCAAATGCTCCTCGACCTGGCCCACATCAAGCTCGAGGCGAGCCAGCTGGGTGTGGTCGTGGTCCAGCTGCGCGATCCGGGGTATCGCACGCTGCAGCGCGATGTTATTCCGCTGCGCCGCGCCACGGAGGCCCCGCCGCGCGGCGAAGCCAACCTGGAGTTCGCTTCCGGCCGGGCCCTCACTCCCGAAGCGGCGGCACGACTTTCGGAAACTTTCGGGCGCCGAATTTTGTTTAAGTCCGGGAAGACGTTCGCCGTGAGCCTCATTGGCCAGCCGCCCACCCCCCTGGTCGACGAGGTCAAGAACTTGTTGCAAGTGGCCCGCTTCGCCAGTAAAATCAACAGCTTGCCAAAAAGATAGCTATCCCTCCGCGCCTCTACGCGTCGTAGGAAAGGAGTCTCGTTCGATGAGGATTCAGAGGACATGCCTCGGGCTGGCCGCGCTTGTTGCGATCGCGGCGACGGGTTGCTCGAAGCGCGAAGAACTAAAGGTTGCCGAGTTCAAAGACCAAGTCATCACCGTTGCGGATTTCGAAGAGGCCTACGAGCGCGTCGACCCGGCGTATCTGCCGAAGAAGACCGGCTTCGACGGTAAGAAAGAATTCCTCGACACGATGCTCAACAAGTACGTCATGGCCTACAAGGCGGACGAGCTGGGTTACGACAAGGATCCCTCCGTGGCGCAAGGCATGGAGATGTTCTCCCGCATGGCGCTCCAAGTCGCGTACTTGAAGAAGCAAGTGGCGGACAAGATCCAAGTGACGGACGAGGACGTCAAGAAGCACTACGACAATCAGGGTGTGTCGATGGAAGTAAAACAGATCCTGTGCGACACGCCGGACCAGGCGGAAGAAGCGTACCAGGCCATCGAAGACGGCCTCGATTTCGACACTGCCGTGCGCCAGTACTCGAAGAACGAAGACGCGTCGACGGGCGGTTTGGTGTTCACCGCGGTCTACGGCCAGCTCACGCCGGAAGTGCAGGATCAGCTGTTCAGCGTCCCGGTCGGCGGCGTCACCAAGCCCGTCATGACGACGCACGGATACGTGGTCATGAAGGTCTTGCGCCGCAACGAGGGCCGCGCGAAGCCGCCCTTCGAGGACGTCAAGGATGACTACACCACGCAGGTGAAGAACCTCAAGGAAGCGGTCGCACTCAACCAGTTCACCAATGAGCTGCGCGAGCAGTACGGAGTCACGTGGCACTACGACAACATCGCCATCGTGTTCAACGCGCTCCCGCCCGACCGTGACTTCGACGACGCGCCCGCGCGCAGCCAGGAAATCTACCCGCTGTTGATGTTCGATCCGGCCGACCTCGACAAGCCGGTGGTCACCTGGCAGGGCGGGAAGCAAATCACCATCAAGGATTTCTCCGACTTCTACGACCAGGCGTCGTTCTACAACCGTCCGCGGCGCAACCTGCGCTTCGGCGGTATCCGTACCTTCCTGGTCGAGCGCATCATGAACGAGATTGCGGGCGACGTGGTGCGCAAGTCGGGCATCGAGAACGACCCCGAGGTCGCCAAGGTGCTCAAGGCGAAGAAGGAAGAAATCATGGTGAACCTCCTCTACAACGATCGCATCAACAAGGAGACGGTCGTGACCGCAGAGGAGATCAAGAACTATTATGACGGCAACCTGGAGCAGTTCCACACTCCCGAGAAGCGGACGTTCGGCGTCATTCTCTCGGGAGACCTGGATGCGGCGCAGCAGGCGTATCGCGAGCTGCGCGCGGGCAGCCCGTTCCGCACCGTGATGCTGTCGTACTCGGTCGACGACGAGACCAAGGCCAACAACGGCCAAACCTCCCCGTTGTCGCTGGGCGAGCAGCCCGAGCTCGACCCCGGGTTCGCGCTGCGCAACGTGGG